>CAZRXY010000121.1:0-26757 GCA_964604155.1 uncultured Candidatus Cloacimonadota bacterium
ATGATTAAGTTATGTGCTAAGAAATTGGGGGTTTACAATGAAAAAGGATCTGGCGATATTCATGTTTATTGATGCGATGGGTTGGGAAGTGCTTCAGGGCAGAACTTTTCTTGATGAGCTTTTGCCCTTCAGGAAGCCGGTTGGTATGCAATTTGGCTATTCCTGTACGGCGATACCTACAATACTTACGGGTGAGCGTCCTGATGTGCATAAGCATTTGAGTTTTTATTACTATAATCCTGCTGCTTCTCCATTCAAGATATTCAAGAATCTGGGATTACATTATCTGCCGTCGGTGATCATGGATCGCTGGAGGATCAGGCATCAGTTATCTAAAGTAGTAGCCGGATTACATCATTTCACCGGTTATTTTGAGATGTATGCCATGCCGTTTAACCGGCTTCATTATTTTGATTACATAGAGAAGACGGATATGTTTTTGCCGGGTGGGTTATCACCCACACCTAATCTTGCCGATCTGCTGGTGAGTAATAATGTGCCATACTCTATCTCAAACTGGCGGTTGACGGAGGAGGAGAACATAGAAGTTATGATGAACGAGGTAAAAAAGGGAGAGATCAGATTTGCCTTTTTATATACGGCGGCAATGGATGGGCTTTTGCACCAGGTGACTAAGGATGGAGCAGAAATCCAACCCAAGCTGGACTGGTATGCCGAGAAGGTGAGAAAGCTGGTGGAAGAGATAAAAAAACATTATAACGGATATTCGCTGTATCTGATCAGCGATCATGGTATGACGTCCTTGAACGGCACGGTCGATGTAAAAAGAAACATTGAGAATCTGGGTTATACATTCGGCAGAGAATATGCTGCGGTATATGATTCTACAATGGCACGTTTCTGGTTTTTTGATGAGAAAGCTAAAGAACGAATAATCAGTGAACTAAAGGTGATGCCCAAATCCACAATTCTTAGTGAAGACTATCTAAGAAAGCATGGCGTATGGTTCGAAGACGGCATGTTTGGAGAGCTTATATTATTGATGGATGCCGGAGTGCAGATAGAGCCTTGCGATATGGGGAGAAAAGCATTGCCGGGAATGCACGGATTTGCACCGGAACATCCTGATTCCATGGCGGCATTTTTAAGCAGTGAACCTGTAGAAGATATTGAAATTAACTGGGTGGGTGATTATTTTAAAGTGATGAAAAGTAAAATTGTTACGCAGTGACATGTGACAGCATACCCCCGAAATTAGTATGAAAATGGGAAAATGCGAGGATGAAAGACTAGTGCCAAGGATTACACGGATCAGCACGGATAATGTAGTTGAAGATGGTGATGCGTGATGCGTGATGCGTGAATGGTGAATGCTGAGAAGGGGAGAAAAAGAGAAGAATTTTTACCACAGAGGGCACAGAGGGCACAGAGGGAATGTAATTGAGGATGATGATGCGTGATGGGTGAGTGGTGAGGCGGGAGAAGAAAATGAATAGCCCCGAGCTTTAGGTCGGGGATCGATTGTCCTCCTCTCAGCGGGATTTATCCCAATTTTTTTATGGAAGTCAGGTTGGTAGTTGAATTTATTATTTTACCACCATACTACGAACAAGGTTCGACATGGCAGGCAGAGGCACAGAGGACACAGAGTGATTTGAATGTAAAATGCAACATTCAAAATTCATAATTCAAAATTATCCCATCGCCCTGGCAGGATGATTTATGAACCTGTACAAAAAAAGGGGGTATGCCAGAAAGAGATATATGTCTTGCTAAGTGTACCGGTAAAATTCGAGCGTAAAAAAAATACTTGTTCAAAAGTAGTGCCTGGATTGAAAGATCAATTGTTATATATCAATAATGGCATAACCCCGAAATTTAATTGTAAGGTTGGTATATTGAACTTATGAAGTTATTGGTCGTCACCATTGCGAAGGTCCCTCATCCAAAACCTTGCGAATGGTCTTGACCTTCGCAATGGTTGACTTTGCCAACAATCGTTATCTTACATAATATTAATCATTTAACAATACCAATAATTATAAAACCAAGGGGATGCCTGCTATATATATCAATAGCTTAGCTACGGTTTGCTGAAAGATGTGTTAACTATTGAACTCTCAATTAGATAGTTTCAAGTGCAGCGAGGATATTTATAAATTCATCAGCCATATCCGGGACAACATCAATCTGCATAACGTTTTTATCATCTTGGGGTGTAGTATAAATGCAGAGTCCTTCGAGGCTTTCCAGAATGTAGCCGGCAGATAAAAAATTACCGGATGGCATAAGCAGCCGGTAGCGGATCACGCCATCCGGTAAAACGGTTTTATTGATTACTTTTAGTTCCATTAGAGGAGTACTTTTTCCAGAACTTCATCAACTTCATCAACCAGAATGATATTCATATCTTTTTTGATTTCCTGAGCAATTTCCTTGAGGTTGGGTTCATTTTTACGTGGAATGATAACATTAAAGATGCCAGAGCGTTTTGCGGCAATAAGCTTTTCCGGCAAGCCGCCTATAGGCAGCACCAGTCCGGTGAGAGTGATTTCTCCGGTCATGGCAATATCATGGCGGACGGGTTTTTCAGAGAGGACGGAGATGATAGCGGTAGTCATCGTGATGCCGGCAGAAGGTCCATCTTTGGGGATAGCTCCTTCCGGGATATGCAGATGCAGATCCATATCTTTATAGAATTCGCCTTTGATATCATATTTATCAGCCTGCAGCCGGGCATAGCTGTAAGCAGCCTGGGCAGATTCCTGCATAATATCGCCTAGTTGTCCAGTTAGTTTCAGTTTTCCGCTACCTTTCATTTTCACAACTTCCACCTGCAGGGTTTCGCCGCCGAAGGCTGTCCAGGCTAATCCGGTAACTACGCCGGGTTTATTTTGTCGATTAACCTCAGAATAAAGGTGTTTGGGGATGCCCAGAAAATTTTCGAGTTCAGTTGGAGAGATTGTGATATTTTTTTTGATCTCACCTTCAAGATAGGCGCGGATGATCTTGCGGACAATTTTTGCAATCTGGCGTTCCAGACTTCTTACGCCTGCTTCCCGCGTATATTTTCCAATAATGCTGTCTATGGCTTCGGTGATGAACTCGATAGTGATCTTTTCTGCTACTTCGTGTTCGGTGAGAACTTTGGGGATGAGATGTCTTTGAGCGATATTCCGTTTTTCAAAGGCAGTGTAGCCGGGCAGTTCAATAATTTCCATCCGGTCTGCCAGTGGTTGAGGAATGCTGTTCAATGTATTTGCCGTAGTGATAAAAAGTATCTTACTCAGGTCATAACTGAAATCCAGATAGTGATCACGGAAGCTGTTATTTTGTTCAGGATCGAGCACTTCGAGAAGTGCACTGGCAGGATCACCTCTGAAATCTGCACTCAATTTATCAATTTCATCGAGCATTATCAGGGGATTGCGAGTACCAGCTTTTTTTATACTCTGGATAATCACACCCGGCATGGCACCAATATAGGTGCGTCTATGTCCGCGAATTTCTGCTTCATCACGTACACCACCCAGTGAGAGGCGTACGAATTTTCGATTTAAGGCACGAGCAATGGATTTTCCCAGTGAAGTTTTACCTACGCCGGGTGGACCAACAAAGCAGAGGATTTGTCCCTTCACGGTGCTGGCAAGCTTCATGACAGCCAGATATTCCAAAATCCGCTCTTTCACTTTTTCCAGCCCGTAGTGGTCTGCATCGAGTATTTCGCGGGCTTCAGGTAATTCAAAATCATGCATCTTGGGATTTTCCCAGGGTAGATCAAATAACCAGGTCAGGTAGTTATGCACCACTGAGTATTCGGGTGACATTGTGTTCAGACGACTTAATTTTCCGATCTCTTCTTCGGCTTTCTGGGCAACTTCATCGGGCAGGGGTAGTGCCACCAGCTTTTTCTGGAACTCTATCAGGTCTGCCTTTTCTTCGTGAGAAATGCCGAGTTCCTTATGGATGACCTTTAATTGTTCATTCAGATAATATTCTTTCTGGATTTTATTAAGCTTTTCTTTGACGTCCACATCGATCTTACGCTCCAATTGTAGTATCTGGATTTCACGCTGGATAATACGGAAGAGCGTTTTGATGGATTCTGTAAGGTCATTAATTTCAAATAAACGCTGTTTTTCGAAGACATCTATCTGCGTGTTAGCGAGCACGAAATAAAAAAAGTCACGCGGGCTGTGAGTCTCATTGATTGGAACTAATGCCTCATCGGGGATAGATTTATTAAGCTTGATATAATCTGCAAATGTTCTCCTGAAAGAACGCAGCAGAGCCTCGGTTTCCAAAGGCTCCAGGTTCATCTCTTTGCCATGATAATCATAGCTGGCATTAAGATGATCACGCGATCTGTAATAACGCGTTATCTTTACACGGAAATCGCCTTCTACAAGTAAACGCATATTACCATCAGGAAGCCTGAGCACTTGAAGTATCGTGCATCGAGTGCCCACGCGATACAAATCGCCAGCTTTGGGATCAAGCTCACTCTCCGAGATGTTTTTTTGCGGTACGCAGATTATCCTTTTGGTATGCACCATTGCCTTCTCGGCGGCACTTATGGAGCCATCTCGCCCGACTAACAGGGGGGTTACAGTCTGGGGAAACACTATCGTGTTCCGCAGCGGAATAACAGGTAAATTACCTTCTTTTATCGCTCTATTTCTTTTTTCTGCCATATCTTTTCTCCATCTATGTGCCAATAATAATTATACCGTAAAACCAGTCAACAATAAATTAGCAGTCAATCACTATGAGTGATAATACTCATTGCGGCGATCGGTTATCAGGTTGTTTTGCGGGGTAATAAATTTATCATCAGCAAGGTCTGTATCGATTACAGCAATTTTTACGGTTTCTTCTTCGCCATCAGCCTGGGCGAGGATGTTTCCTTTTGTATCGGTAATCTGGCTGAAGCCGGTAAAAATATTGGAATTATTCTGGAGAAATTCTGAGCCGGTTCGGTTTGCAGTTATAGTGAAAATGCGATTTTCGATGGACCTTGTGAGCATTGCTTTCTGGCACCAGGGCATAACGAGATTGGCGGGGTGGGCGATGATCTGAGCGCCTTTAAGCATAAGTGCTCGGGCAGATTCGGGGAAAAACCAGTCAAAGCAGATCATCATACCCACATTAACGCCCATTTTTGCGGGAAAGACCTGAAAGCCTGTATTTCCCGGTGTAAAAAATATTTTTTCATTGAGGAAGAGGTGAGTTTTTCTGTATATATAGCTATTGCCCTGGGGGTTGATCAGCATGGAGCTATTGTAAATGGCATCGTTTTGCCGTTCGGCAAATCCCAGCACGAGGCTGCAGTTATATTCAGCGGCGACTTTTTTCATAGTAGTGGCGGTGATGCCTTCATGGGCAGTTTCGGCGATACTGAGCACCTGCGATATAGATGAGAATGTATATCCAGAGGTAGCCAATTCAGGAAAAACCAGTAAATCTGCATTAGCTTTTGCCGTAAGTCTCACTATTTTTTCCAGATTCTTTGCTTTAGCCAGAAATTCCGGGTTGAACTGGCAGAATCCCACTTTATACTTCACGATATTCTCCTTAATGAAGCTATTTGGTTGTTAGATAAACAACCCGGAAAAGACAATCTATTTTTTGCTGATAAAAGTCAATAATAATCCTGTATCAAGTAGATTTAAAAGGCGAAGGCAAATCCCAGAGTAGCAGAATTATAATTACCGATATTATAATCCGCATTCAGATGTAAAACGCCTACTCTGAAAGAGGAGCCGATGATAAGGCGGGATTTATTTTCGCCCTCGATCTGGAATTTTATCTTTAGAGGATCGATATCAGGTGATACATCATAATCATAGGCAAATTCCATTTTTGAGCTTTCGAGCATAAAGCCGGCATAAGGTGTGACGGAAAGCATCCTGGGTCCAAAAGTTTTGCTCACGTTAAATCCTGCAGCAAAACCTCCGGCTGAGACATAATCACCAAGATTGAGGGTTTGATAAAATCCGGATAATGAAACATCAACTGGCAAAGGTAACGGCAGCCAGGATTTAATATTATGCTGCAACCCGGCGCCATAATAGCTGACTTCACCCAGGTCTTCTATCTCATAGGGTGGCAAAAAACGTGCGGTGAATTGTGTACCAAATACGGTGCCAATAGAGATTTGAGGAGCAAACATGGGTAGTGCCGGCAAACCATTGAGGATACCGTAGATTTCTGTTTCTATCGTCTTTCCGGGAACTATAACGGAATCGCTGTTACCCAGATCATCAGTAAATTCTATTTCTTTTTCATAGAAGACCAGATTGATGTATTCATCGTCGGGACCTATGATAGTTGGTCCGAACATACCGATCACAAATTCCTGCATCAGGATGGCTTCAATCACGTAATCTCTCACGTTCTCATCAACGTTTTCCGTGAGCTGCAGAGCCTGGGAGTAATTGAATCTGAAATTTCCCTCGGTGCTAAAGTGCTCGTCTTCATCGCCAAACATTGTAGCCATGGCGACTAAGCCGATTTCGAAATTAAGTCCCAGAAAACTTGATTTGGGTGATTTGTGAAACCAGCCGCCATTGATATTCGTACCAAAACCTGAAACGATCGGAGTTACGTAGGCTTTTGCCGCAGTACCGGAAAGTGATTCCAGGGTCTCATCAAGACTGGCCGCACTCAGCAGAGATATTCCACTAAAAATCAACATAAAAAAAATCACTGTTTTACGATTCATCTTTTCCTCCATTCTTTGTTTGCAATTCTCTCAATATACAATTCAGGATGTCAATAAAAATCTGATATGAGCGGGGAAAA
The DNA here is from genome assembly GCA_964604155.1 of uncultured Candidatus Cloacimonadota bacterium. Taxonomy (GTDB): domain Bacteria; phylum Cloacimonadota; class Cloacimonadia; order Cloacimonadales; family TCS61; genus Stygibacter. The sequence goes on from CAZRXY010000121.1 coordinate 6,766, forward strand.
TGTATAAAAGAGGCTTTCGGTCTGGTGATCTGATATTCGGGTGATGAGTACGGGAACAGGGGGCAGCGGATAATCTCTGACCCACAGGGAGGTGATGGACGGTGAGAAGTGAGAAGAAAATGAATAGGATAGATTGCCCCCTCTCAGCGGGATTTATCCCAAATTTTTTTAAAGAAGTCTAATCAGCAGTTGAAAAAAAGATTATAAACCACGGACAACACGGACTACACGGACGCGAGAGGGAATTAGAAGTGATGGCGACCAAAACCACCTCCCAGCTTGCAAGGACAACCATCAGAGATACTTTCCCACCCCGCTCGTCGAGATCTGGAATGTGTCTAATTTAAAAAGTTATCCACGACGCGGGCACGTTATGTACTAAACCATCAGCATTGGAGATCACTGTATGAAAATCTTGGAAATGAAACTGAGAATTGCAAAAAAAAATTAAGTTCACTATTATAGGACTGGACAGTGAAGAGTGAGAAGTGAGAAGAAAATGAATAGATCGATTGACCCTCTCTCAGCGGGATTTATCCCTGGATTTTTGTGGAAGCCAGGTCGGTGGTTGAAACCACCTATTTTAGTCGTAGTCTGGGTCCACGAACTGAAGTGAGAAAAAGATTGACAGGTTTGAGAGAGAATTGCAGGTTAATCTCATAATCAGGTTTGGGTAATTTTGCTAAAAGAAAGCTACGTGAAGTAAGAATTGTGTGCCAAAATCGAGGGAAAACATGAAAATTATGCGAAGAATATTGCTTGGTGTGAGTGTGATTATATCACTTGGTGCAATGGTATTTTCGTTTAACAGTGGTAATTATTATGCCTCTGCATTACTATTGCTGATCACAGTTTTACTTTTGCCGTTTCCCTGGATACAGTGTCCGGATAATACCCCAAGACCCTATGCTGGAAGAATAAAAAGAGTCCTGCTTATTTTTATGATTATAATACTGGCGGGGATATTATGGATACGGGAATTTAATCGTTCCTCAATTTACGCATCGCAATCCAAAGCGGAAAGCATATTAAAGCTATACGACAGCAAGCTTAATGGGTGGACGGTGCCCTTTCGATCATATTATATATCGACCAGTTATGGCAAAGTGCACGTGATAAGAAGCGGGAATCCTGCGAATCCGCCGGTATTGCTTTTGCCGGCAGAGCAGCAGGCTGCCTGGAGCTGGATATATAACATTGTAAATTTAAACAAGAATTTTTGCACGTATGCCATTGATAATATTGGTGATGTGGGAAGAAGCGGGCTTAGTGATCTGCGTCTGTTTCCGCAGGAGGATCAGGAGATATCAGATTATTTGAGTGAAATACTTGATGGTATTGGTTTAGAAAAGGCTATTATCATGGGCGCATCCTTAGGCGGTCAAATGGCGATAAGCCTGGCAAAGGAGGAACCGGAGAGAGTGGACAGGCTTATTCTGCTGGCACCCTGGGGGTTTTCATCACCTCATAAGGTTATTAATGACCGATTAATGATCAGAATTTTTCGCTTCGACAGTTTTGTGAACAGACACAGGAGAAGTGTGACTGGATCAGCCGGAGTTGTCGTAAATCTAATCGATGAATGGTTATATAATGCTCTAAAGTATAGTGCACCAGCTATGGTTTCACCAAGAATATTCCTTAGTTCTGAATTGGAAGAAATAGAAATGCCCGTTTTAATGATTCTCGCAGGGAATGATGGTATCTTGGGTGAGCCGGAAAATGTAAAAGCTTTAGCAGATAACATTCCGGATATCGAAATCCATATCCTGGAATCAGGTCATCTGATCAATATCGAGAGATCCGGTGACGTGAACAAACTGGTGAATATGTTTCTGAGTGATTCAGAAGGTGGCCAGAACTAACAGAAGGGCGGAGAGAGCACGGTTGAAGAGGTAGAATTATTTATCTTACCACATATTAATATCGCAGAAACCCAAGGAGATGCCAAGATGCAAGCCTTGCAAAGTGGAGGTAGGCCCTTCTTCCATAACTTCGCCTGCGATAGCCCAATCAGCTTCAGAAAACGGTATCATATAAGAGGCGTGAAAGCCGAGGGCTGTTTTCCTATAGACAGCGTCCCAGGAGATGCCGAAATTGAGGATCAGATTTTGTTTTGTGGCAGAGAAGACGTAAGGAATGCCTTGATCTACAGCCTGCACCCAGGAATTATCGCGGCTGGTCATGGAATAGGTGAGATTTCCCAAACCGAATCCTACCCAGGGTGTGAGTACGGTATAGTAATTGGAATAAAGCACATATCCCAGATCAAAGAGGAAAGCATTAGCTGAGACCTGATAGGTATAAATCTGGTCTTTGTGAGTGCCGTTATCTAAAATGTAGCCTTCTACGCCGATGGCAAGGTTATTTGAAAGATAAAGATATTGGGCTCCATAGCTTAGAAAAGTCTCAGGATATGTGACTTCAAAGATGAATTCGATGTCGTCATTCAGATTAGAAAGGTCAATAGTTTGAGCTGAGCCGATAACTTTTCCCAAAGAACCATGAACACCTTTCCAACCGAAAAGACCGCCATTCGCAGAAGCAAGTGCAAAAGCAAATATGAGAACAATCACGAAAATTAATTTAGAATTACTCACCGATCACCTCCCGAGGTGTGAAACCAAGTATCTGATCTCCGCCTCACCTGAGGTAAAAAATGTTGATCACGGTAAAATTAGTCAAATAGTTTATGCTTTTCCTTGACTTCAGTAAAGAATTTTTTAAATAAGAGAATGAAAATACAAGGAGGAAATCAGGATGAAAAAGGGTATTATAGTATTGATAGTGATATTGCTGCTGATATTTGGCATTTATAATTGGGTGAAAGGCAATTATAACCGTCTGGTGCGCCTGGATGAAAACGTGAAAGAGAAATGGAGCCAGGTAGAGAATGTATATCAGAGAAGATTAGATTTGATTCCAAATTTGGTTAACACTGTGAAGGGTTATGCAGAGCATGAGCAGGAGACCTTCCAGGCAGTCACCGAAGCCCGGGCAAAAGCAGGTGGAATGGTTAATATAGATGAATCTGTATTGAATAATCCGGAGATGTTTGCCAGGTTTCAGCAAGCCCAGAGTGAATTAGGCGGTGCTTTGCAGCGATTGATGGTGGTGCAGGAGCGTTATCCTGATCTTAAGGCAAATCAGAACTTTTTATCACTGCAAAGTCAACTTGAGGGCACTGAAAACAGGATAGCAGTTGAGCGTAAGCGTTTTAATGAAGCAGCTCGGGAATACAATACGATAGTAAGGACGTTTCCGGTATCGATGCTGGCGAACATGTTTGGTTTCAGTTCTAAGCCCTATTTTGAGGCATCAAGTGGGGCGGATCAAGCTCCTTCAGTAGAATTTTAACCTGGAGAATTTATGCATAAACTAACGAAATCGGAGAAAGAGAGGATAGCAGATGCGGTAAGAGAAGCGGAGCAGAAAACCAGCGGAGAGATAGCAACTGCGATAATAGTTCAGAGCTATGATTATGCTGTTTATGAGCTGTTATCAGCAGTATTAGTGGGGATGCTTTACGCAGTAATGATTTTTTTATTATCTGCCGATATAGAGAGCTTTCTGCAGAGTTCATTTTGGGATTATCATGTATATTTACTTACTGGATTCTATCTATTCAGCACTTTTCTGGTGATACTGCTTGTATATTTACTGGCAAATATTCCTTCGATAGACCGTTTGATAGTACCAGCCAGAACCCGAAACGGGTGGGTGAGACGCAGAGCCTGGCAGCATTTTTTTGAGTCTGGTGTGGGGCATACGGCAGAAAGAAGCGGGATACTTATTTTCATCTCTCAGCTTGAGCACAGAGTAGAGCTATTAGCAGATAGTGGAATAGCGGAGAAGGTTCCGGCAGCAAGTTGGGAAAATCTGGTAGAAAGCATAGTGAGTGGAGTGAAAGAGGGCAGGCTTGTGGACAGGCTTTGCCAAGCGATATCTGAATGCGGAGAGATATTAGCCAAAGAATTTCCCCGTCAGGACGATGATGTGAATGAATTATCCGATGAGATAGTGGAATTGGAAAGATGAGGGAGCATATCTTATGAGCAATAATTTGAAATTAGTTTTATCGGCAGTAGTGCTTTTTCTTTCTTTCTTTGTAATTGAGGGAGCTGTGCAATTGCCAGATCTTAAGATGATGGTGAATGATAATGCCGGAGTGCTGAACAGTAACCAGGAACGGGAGCTGGAATCATTGCTCAGAAGCCTGGAAAGCTCTACTTCTGCAGAATTGGCGATATTGACTGTAACTAATCTATCCGGCATGAGTCTGGAAGAATACTCAATGCGGGTTGCAGAAAAATGGCAGCTTGGCAAACAGGATAGAGATAACGGGATATTGCTTCTGGTGAGTATAAATGATAGAAAAGTAAGGTTAGAGGTAGGCTATGGCCTGGAGGACATCGTCACAGATGCCAAAAGCAGCTATATAATCAATCAGTTGATAGTACCCGAATTCCGCAAAGGAGATTATTACAGCGGTATAAGGGCAGGGCTTCAAGCCGCTGCCGGACTGGTTAATAATTCTTATGAAATCACGGCAGAAGAGCTTGAAGAATATCAAAGATCAGAGGAGCGCAGCCGGAAAAGCGGGGGAATGCCCCTGGGCTTGATGATCTTTATTCTTTTTTTATTATTTTCCGGTCGCCGAGGCAAAGGTGGAATTTTACCCTGGTTGCTGCTTGGCTCGATGATGGGTGGCAGAGGCGGTAGTGGACGCAGTGGCGGTTTTGGTAGCGGTGGTTTTGGCGGGTTTTCCGGAGGTGGCGGCAGTTTTGGTGGCGGCGGAGCTTCCGGTGGCTGGTAAGAGGTGAAAATTTATGTTTATTGATTATGCAAGAATAAAAGTAGTTTCCGGCAGTGGTGGAGACGGGTGTGTGAGTTTCAGGCGAGAGAAATTCGTACCCAAGGGCGGGCCTGATGGTGGAGATGGCGGCAAGGGCGGCAGCGTGTTTCTAAGGGCAGATAGCAATATAAATACACTGCTGAAATTTCGCTATGAAAAGCTATTCAAAGCAGAGAAGGGTGCGTATGGCGGGGGCAATAATCAAACCGGTGCCAGTGGTTCAGATTTGTATCTCGATGTGCCTTTGGGAACCGAGATTTTTGATATCACCGCAGGAGCTCATATCAAGCTGGGAGAATTAACCGAAGCAGGTGAAATTTTACAGGTAGCAGAGGGTGGTAATGGGGGGCGTGGGAATGCCCGTTTTGCCACGGCTACTCAAAAGGCACCGCGTTATGCCAAGCCGGGTGGAGATAACCAGGAGCGTGATTTGGAGCTGGTTCTAAAATTGATGGCTGATGTAGGACTGGTAGGTTTTCCTAATGCCGGAAAATCCACGCTGCTAAGTAAATTAACCTCTGCTCATCCCAAAATTGCTGATTATGAATTTACTACACTTGAGCCATCATTGGGAGTGGTTGATGTGGGTGATTATTCTTCATTTGTGATGGCAGATATTCCTGGTATCATTGAGGGGGCTCATGAAGGCAAAGGATTGGGTACTCAGTTTTTGCGTCATATCCAGCGTACGAGGCTTTTGCTTTTTTTGATAGATATTGAGAGCCTGGACCCTTTAAATGATTATCTAACTCTGCATAAAGAGCTTTTTCTGCACGATCCTGGTCTGGATAAGAAGCCGCATCTTATTGTGCTATCCAAGCTGGATACAATCCAACAATCGGATAGAGATGAAATGTTAAGGATGATAAAAGGTGAATTTGAAGAAAGGATTCATGAAAACATCATGTCTGTTTCAGCGATTAGCGGAGAGAATCTGGGAGTGCTCAAAGACCTGTTATACACAAGATTGCGCAAGCTGAAGAGGCAGGAAGAGCCCGAATAAGAAAAGCAGCATGTTAAATAAGATAAGAGCCTGGGTGAAGCTGTTATCTGCTCCGGAGATCAGTAGCATAAGGGCTATAAAAATAGCGAAGGAGCTGGGAGAGCCGGAGTATTACCTGGAAATATCTGATAGTCCCTTAGGCGATTTCAGCTTTGTTTCGCAAGCGGCTCTGCAATATTTAGAGCACAAAGCTGATCCGCCCGGATGGCTAAATATAGCGAATCTGATAGAAGAATACCAGATAAAATTTTTGAGTATTCTGGATGACGATTATCCCGAAATTCTTAAGCAAATCCCCAATCCGCCAGTCTGGTTATTTTACCGTGGAGCATTTTGCGAAGCAGATTTCAAGAACTCGCTGGCTGTTGTGGGAACCCGCAGGATGAGTAACTACAGCCATACGCAGTGCCAGAGGATCACAAGTGAATTGATCAATCAGGGCATAACGATCATAAGCGGTTTGGCGTATGGCATAGATGCGGTGGCTCATAAAACTGCGATTGCCTGTGGTGGACGCACTCTGGCAATTTTGGGAACCAGCGTGGAACAGGTTTATCCTCCTGCCCACAGGCAATTGGCAAAGGATATCATTGCCCATGGTGCTGTGATATCTGAATATTTACCGGGCAGCAGAATAAATATGTGGAATTTTCCTAATCGCAATCGGATTATAAGTGGTTTGAGCAGAGCTGTCTGGGTGGTGGAAGGCGGTAAAAAAAGCGGGGCATTGATTACCGCCAGTTGTGCCGATGAGCAAAATAGACCTGTGATGGTGATGCCTTCGGATATCAATAGAGAAAGTGCTGCCGGATCGAACCTCTTATTGCAGCAGGGAGCTTATCCCGTTCTAAGAAGTGCTGATATCCTTTCTATTATGGGAATTGATGAACAGGCAGGTTCTGAAAGAAAAATAAGAACAGAAGGGATGAATGAGCTTGAACAAAAAATTTACAGACTGCTTATCAGTCATGATGAGGAGATAGGCTTTGATAAATTGCTGGTTCAGAGCAAATTAAGTATTGGCGAATTATCGACAATTGTTTTGAGCCTGGAGCTTAAAGGGTTTGCCAGAAAGGTATCGGGAAACCGGATACATATAATAAGATAAAGAGGAAATAATGCAAAAAAGAGTAACAAAGATAACTACTGATTATTTAATGTATCCTGGTGGATCAGCGCTGATAGAGACCGGTAATACAAAAGTGATCTGCTCTGCTTCGGTAGAATCAGGGGTGCCGCAATTTTTAAAAGGCACAAATAAAGGCTGGCTTACTTCGGAATATTCCATGTTGCCGGGCAGTACCTGTCCTCGTAGCAAACGCGAGGCAGTCCGCGGCAAAGTGAACGGACGAACAGCAGAAATCCAGCGTTTGATTGGGCGATGCCTGAGAGCTGTGGTGGATACCAGCAAATTTCCCGGTTATACAATCCAGATAGATTGTGACGTATTGCAGGCAGATGGCGGCACACGCACAGCAGCAATTACGGGAGCCTGTGTAGCTTTGCACGATGCTTTCAAGCAGATGCTTGACACGGAGGTTATTGAGGAAAATCCGCTGCAGGAACTGGTTGCTGCGATTTCTGTAGGTATTATTAATGGTGAATATGTTCTTGATCTGGATTACGAATCGGATTCCAGAGCAGAAGTGGATTTGAATGTTGTGATGACTGAGAGTGGCAGGCTGGTGGAGATTCAGGGAACTGCCGAAGGTAAAACTTTTAGTCGCAACCAATTAGATGAACTTATTGACCTTGCTGAATCCGGAATAAAAGAATTGATAAATTGCCAGCGGGAAGCTTTGGAAATCCAGGGAGTGTTGTTGTGAAGAAGATAGACCTTTTGATCAGAAATTGCGGAGAATTGCTAACCCTGAGTGGAGCTGCCAGAGCCAGAGTGGGAAATGAGATGAATGAACTTGGGATCATCCACGGCGGTGCCATAGCCATCAATGACGGCAGAATAAGAGAGATTGATAAAGAGCATATACTGGTAAGTAAATATCAGGCGCAAGAAGAATTTGATGCCCGTGGAATGGTTGTGATGCCGGGATTTATTGATCCGCACACGCATCCGGTATTTTATTCTACTCGGGAAGACGAATTTGAGATGCGTATTCTGGGCAGGAGCTATGTGGATATTTCTCAATCCGGTGGTGGAATACGCTCCAGCATATCTTCGGTGCGAAAAGCGTCAGAAGCTGAATTATTTGATCTATCAATCAAACGTATTAAGCGGATGATCTCCTGCGGCACCACTACACTGGAAGCCAAGAGCGGTTATGGGCTTTCCACAGAGAGTGAACTGAAAATGCTGCGAGTGATAGCAAAACTTAACGAAAATCTGCCTGTAGATATTATTGCCACATTTATGGGTGCACATGAATTTCCGGAAGAATACCAGGCAGACCATGCCGGATATATCCGGCTTCTTTTAGAAGAAATGCTGCCGCAGGTGGCGGAGTCAAAACTGGCAGAATATTTTGATATTTTCACAGAGGAGCATGTTTTTGGGATAAATGAATCAAGATTGCTTTTGCAAAAGGCAAAAGAACTCGGTTTTAGGCTGCGAATGCATGCAGATGAGATAAAACCGATAGGTGGGGCAGAGCTGGCAGCAGAAATGGGTGCAATCTCTGCAGACCATCTGGGTGCAGCCTCAGATGAGGGCATAAAAGCAATGCAGAAAAGCGGCGTGATCGCCACTTTATTACCAGGTACTATTTTTTCTCTGGGAATGCCAAATTATGCCAGAGCAAGAGATATGATCTCTCAGGGGGTTGCAATTGCTCTGGCTTCCGATTATAATCCGGGCTCCTGCAATTGCGATAGTATGCAATTTGTGATCACTTTAGCCTGTTTACAAATGAAAATGACCGTAGCAGAAGCAATTACGGCTGCTACCATAAATGCAGCATTTGCTCTGGAAAGAGGCAAAATAACAGGATCGCTGGAGCCTGGTAAACTTGCGGACATCATCATTTTAGACATGCCCGGATACAAATTCCTGCCATATCACTTTGGCTCCAGCAATGTGGAAACCGTGATAAAAAAGGGAAAGATCATCTGGCCTGCTTCGTCTTAAACAGGGATTTTTTGCTCTTTGGTCATTTTTTAAAATCCGGTAGCCGCCATCGCAGAGCTCTGGCGACCGTGCCCATGCAGTTTAGCGGGTAGAGGAGGAAAAAAAGAAGCACCCGAAAAAACTCGGGTGCTATCTATCATCAGGATAATGCAGTTATAAAAAACGGCATTTTCCCAGTTACCAGTTATCTATTTATGATTTTTGATCAAATCCCGCAATTTATTGGTATAGGGAATTGCTCCGCCTTTTTCATAGCCCAATTTTTGGATCGTTCTGCCCTCACTGTCAAGCAGGAAAAGAGTAGGAAACCCACGAACACCGAATTTCTGCATCATGCTTCTATTATAGTTTTCCTCGCCAGCCGGCAATGTGATCGATTGAGGGAAATCAAACTGGACAAGAACCAGATTTTCCAGAGAGAATTCCTTGAATTCAGGTTTTAGAAAAACTTCATCTCTTAATCTGTGACACCACACGCACCAATCTGAGCCCGTGAAATTGACAAATATGGATTTGTCTTCTTTACGGGCAATATCTATTGCCTTGGTGAGATTCTTTTGCCAGACAAGCCCGGCAGCATCCACATAGGTATCATTGCTGTCATCATCTACCCAGTTCAGGGATTCCTCAAGAAATCTCACATATTTTGCAGGTCCGCCTTCTCGATAACCCGATTGAATGAGTACCTCTCCATCTGCATCCAAAATGAGCACAGAGGGATAACCGGCGATCTTATATTCCTGCTGCTTTGAATTATTATACTCTTTCTGGGAAGGGGTGAGTATATTGGACTGGGGAAAATCAAGATAGACCATGATCATATTGTCATTAACGTAATCCTTGAATATCTTATGATCAAAAACCTCTTCATTGAGCTTATCACACCAACTGCACCAGTCCGAACCGGTGAAGAAGACGAAAACATTTTTACCTGACTGCTTGGCGAGAGACAAAGCATCTTCAATACTATAGTGCCAGTCAATTTTATTCGCTGCCAGATTAAAAAGCAGAGCAAGTAGTATGAAGGTAAATACAATTTTATGACGCATTAAATCTCAACTCCGTTTAGTGTTATGATAGATTTGATAACTGCCGTTTTGGCAAGCATGGCATAGACCCCGCAATAACGCTCTTCAGAAACGCTGACGGCTTTTTGCAATTTGCTCTCAGGCAGTTCTTTACCGGTAAATTTATAGGTTAGTGCGATATTTGTATAAATCGTGGGGTGCTCTGAAGATTTATCGCCCTTTACATCGATTTCCAAAGTGAAATCTTCTAATCGCATCTTTTTTAGTATACCCACTACTCCCATGGAGCTGCAGCCTGCCAGGGCAGGTAAAAGCAGTGAAAGCGGACTGGGCCCCAAGCCGGAGCCCCCACTAGCTTCAGGGAGATCGATCATTAACCTGTGATCGTTTATCCAGGCTTCAAAATTCATTTCTTTCTTCCAGATTACTGTGGTTTTATCCATCTGTTTCATTACCCTTTTCATTTAGTATCTCATTATAAATTTTTAGATAGATCATCACGTGATCCATAATTTGTTCGAAATTTTCATTGGGAAATCTTTCCTGGAGCCTTTCCTGCAATATAACCATATCATTCATCGTATCACAAGCAATGGCTTTTCCCTGCTCTGTGATTCTTGCCAGCCAGCTCCGGCGGTCACGTTGGGATGGAAAACGCTTAACCAAATCTTTTTGCACCAATGTATCGACTAATCGAGTAATTCTGCTGTGCGACACATTCAGCTTTTCCGAAATATCGTTCATACATACAGACGTATCCAGCTCATCGAGATATTGCAAGAGCTCACATTCTAACCTCCCAAGATTAAGATTTTTTCGTGTAATATTCTCACGACTGGCGCAAAGATCATTGAGCTCTTTGCTCATTTTAGAAAATTTAACCGAAATCTTTTCCATAATACCACCTCTTTTACTCGCTTTTTTTTGCTAATTAATCTCTAATAGATTTTTTAACTTAGATTCGTCATAGCCTACCACAGGTTGGTTGTTTATCCATACCTGAGGTACTCCTCGTTGGCCACTTTTGCGAACCATGTCACGTAATGCCTGGGCATCGCGAGAAACATCTACTTCTTTATATCGTATCTGATTCTCCTTAAGAAACTTCTTTACCTTTCTACACCAACTGCACGTGGGCGTGGTAAAAACTACTACACTTTTAGCTTTCATACCAATCTCCTACATTCTCGGTATGAGTGATAATATAAAAGAAAAAAATCTTTCCACAAAAAAAAACATAAATTTCCGGCAATATTTATGCAAGAACACACACTTTTCAATTGATAAATATAATACCTGTAAATATTTATCAATTATTGATTATACCACTCAATAATATCTGAACAATCTGATAGTATAAAACACCAGAAGCTAGGATATGTTATCCAGCAATTTACTGATAATTTTATTACTATCCAAGCCTTCTGCTTCTGCAGCGAAGGAGACGAGAATTCTGTGTCTCAACACAATATGAGCCACTTTTTTTACGTCTTCCAGAGCGGGTGAGGGTCTGCCATCCAAGGCTGCTCTGGTCTTAGCTGCGATAACCAAATATTGTGAAGCGCGGGGACCGGCTCCCCAGCTAACCCATTTTTTTATATATTCGGGGCATTCATCATTGACGGGTCTGGTAGAACGCACGAGCTTAACGGCATACTCCATCACATGATCGCTCACCGGGATCTGGCGGATAAAATTTTGATAATCTACTATTTTGGCCGTATCTATCACTTTAACCACTCCGCTGGTCCTATTCATCGTAGTTTGTTTTACAATTTCTATTTCTTCCTGATGGCTGGGGTAATCGATGAGGATATTGAACATAAAACGGTCTAATTGGGCTTCGGGGAGAGGATATGTTCCCTCCTGCTCAATGGGGTTCTGCGTAGCCATCACCAAAAAAGGCTTACTGAGCTCAAAGGTATTATTCCCGGCGGTTACCTGGTATTCCTGCATTGCCTGCAAAAGTGAGCTCTGCGTTTTGGGAGGAGTTCTATTGATTTCATCGGCGAGAATAATGTTGGCAAAGACCGGTCCTTTTATAAACTGGAATTGCCTATTTCCTTCTCCGGGCAGGTCGGATAATATTTCGGTGCCGGTAATATCGGAGGGCATCAAATCCGGAGTGAACTGGATGCGGCTGAATTTCATATCGGTTGCCTCAGCCAAAGTGGATACCAGCATGGTTTTTGCCAAACCCGGTACTCCTTCCAGCAGACAATGCCCACCGGCAAAGAGAGCGGTCAAAAAATTATTCAGTACTTCATCCTGACCTACGATTACTTTTCTAATTTCATTAATGATAGAATTCCGGATAGAATTAAGTTTCTCAAGTGTTTGTGCCTTAGGATCACTCATTTATTTCACTCCTGTACATTTTTTTATTTTTATTACTGATTGCCAATTCATTAAATCTGATTTTTAAGGCAAGTAAAGAAATCAAACCCGGTAAAAATATCCAGATCGAGGTGAGCAGATGAGAGAAGATAACTGCTGCACCGGTAAGGTTCTTATCTGCTCCCAGTGCCAGCGAAAAAATAAGCACCCACATAAACTGATTTGAACCTATCTGAGCAGGAGGGGTGGGCAGGATATAAGTAAGATTCATCAGCGTATAACCAAACAGGATCTCAAAATAACCAAGATCAGAACCAAAAGCTCTGAACACAAAGTAAACATATAGTGCTTCTGAGCAGACCGCTGCTAAAGTGATTAAATATATCACATAGTAGTCTTTTGTTCTTCCTTTCATGATTGCCATGCCTGACACGAATCTGTTCAGAAAGTTTTTTAGATTAATTTGCCAGTTGAAAGGTGCCAGATTGACAATTCTATGTAAAACAGCATTTGCCCGCTCTTGATGATTAGCAGTTAAAAAAAGAAATCCCAGAAACAGAAGATATATCAGTAGTAGCACGATAATGATGCCCATGAGAACATAATCTAGAGAAATTGTAAGCAGCGGTATCAGAAAAATTATCAGCAGGATAGGGAAGAGATCCGTTAATTTATCGATAAAAATAGAAGGCAGACTGATGGAGACTGGCACTTTGTTTTTATTTTTCAGGATAACTGATTTAACCAGTTCTCCTGCCCGGACAGGGATGAGATAATTCATCAGCATTCCTACCATAAAAACCTGATAAGCATAAAGATAGGTCATTTTATACTTTGGTCTGAGGATGATCTGCCAGCGCACACTGCGCAAGACGTATGCCAATACATAAAAAATCGCTAAAAAGGGTATAGAAGATAGATTATAATTTCCAAAATACCAAAGAAGTTCGTCAAAATCTACTAAATTGATCCACAGCACCAAAAAAACGATACCAAGTAGAATACCAATTATTAGATTGAGATTTCTTTTTATCATTGTCTTTTTTGAGCGATTATGTAACGGTGATGCGACCAGAATTGCTTGATAAAGGCAGGCAGGACAGAATCTTCTATTAGCATAAAGCGTTTCACTTTTTCTTCCAGGGTGGGGTCTGCTTTGGCATACCAAGCCATCATAGACCAGAGCCACTTAGACTCGCCAGTCTCTTTTGGCTTAAAACCGAGCATTTCTTTGATCTTTCCAACAGGCAGGCAAGTATCGGGCCAGGGTGGCGTATCAAAACAGCCTTCTTCAATTATCTCCAAACCTCGAGACCGCAGAATAGATTTTACGCGTGGCATTTGCACCCAGCGTGTATCAATATCGTGCTTTATAAAAAATTCTTTATCCAAAAGGTATTTACGCAGGGGATAACCTAATTGCCAGCGATTATTCACAGAGATGAACACAAGATTATTAGATAGATCTATCATGCGGTTAATGATACTGCCGGCATCATGATAAAACCAGAGGGCGGCAAAATTATAAACCAGGCTATAATGATTATCTGGCAGATCAAGCTGTGCCATTTCTTCTTCTGGCATATAATGAGTGGTAAGAAAACCGCCGATATTTAGGAGTTCCCAATAGCCTTTCACCTTTTGTAATCGCGATCTGTCACAATCTACCAGCTCTACCGGTATTTTTTTTTGAGCAAAATATACGGAATTTATTCCATCCAGACCAGTCATTCCATATAAAGGAAATTCCAGAACACTTTGCAGTGCATAGCTCTCTATCAATCTTTTAAATATATAATTGAGCCTGAACCTTTCATAAACTGTTCCTAAGCCCTCATCAAATTGACGCTTCAGTCTTTCTGCGATTTCCTGCTTTTTATGTACCATTCTATTGTGCCCCTTATGCCAGGGATAGTCTCCACATTTTTTAAATTTAAATCACGGTAAGCAGATTCCACATCAAAATACCAGTTTTCTGTGAATAATCTGAACCTGTTGCTCCAATGCTGATTATGGAACAATTTGGCGATTGCATAGCCCAGACGGAAAAATCTCCTGTCGATAATGAATTTCCTGCTAAATGGTTTACCTTTGATTTCTAAACTTATAAAACCTGCCAAATCTATTAAATTTACCGGATTGTGATCAGCTATATTATATATACAGCCTGGCTTGAAATCACTTTCTAACAATTTCTGAACAGCAATTCCAAACAATTCCACGCTTGCCAGATGTACTATCGGTGCCGGGGAAGGCAGCAGTAATCTGTTCCTGGATATCATGCGGATAAGATTATAGGGAAAGCCGGTATCGCCACTGCCATAAGTGATGGCCGGACGGATAACAGCCGCTTTCAGATTATAAAGCACATAGCGGTTTATTAGTGCTTCTGCTTTGATCTTGCTTTCGTGATAATGATTATCGCCATTATAAGGTGTTTTATTAGAAGCCGGTAATTCTGAGGGTATGCTGCCAAATACTCCAATTGATGAAAAAAATATGAACTGGGCATCGTTTTCCATCGCCAGAAGTGCCAGTTGCTCTGTCGCCTGCACATTGGTCTTTAAATAATCTTCCTCTTTGGCATAGGCCCTGTTACGTATTGCACCGATATGGATGATTGCATCGAATTTACGCTTATGCAGTTCACGCTTTAAAGCAGGGATATCTCCCAGATCAACAAAAATGATCTCTGCCTTTTCCGGAAATCCCACCATTCTTGAAGGCTTGGTCCTGGGCCGCACCAGCAGGCTGATCTCATATTTTTTGCTGTTTAGATGACGCAGAACATGCGAGCCAATAAAGCCGGTAGCTCCTGTTAAAAGTAGCTTCTTACTCATAACCCGTAAAAAACTTTCTTAATTTATGCCACGTGGTGGCAGAATTTGCCGGCAGACGCCAGTGATTGAAAACCTCAATTTTCTCATCAGTAGCAATTTTGCCCGGATTGATCTCGCAGAGTTCTCTGGCTATCTTCTCACTATATCTTTCACTAATATATTTAAAGGCGATCGCCTGGACAGATTCTTTTTGATTTCCATGATTATCGGAGGCTATAAAATGAGCATAACCCTTATCCAATAAAGCTATTGCCGTATGCTCCACATTTCTGCCATATAGCCCCAGAAGGCTGCCGGCATTTAATTGCAATAGGATATCTCTGTGCAAAAAATCCTCAATTATATCCGGATTCCTGATGATATCCGAATAGCGCTCCGGGTGAGCCATTATCAGCCTGTAACCTGATTTGCGGATAGCGTAAGTAAGCTCAAATATATCCTCAGGTATCTGCTGCAATGTTGTCTCAAATAATACATAACGGCTGTCCCCCATAGTGAGTCCTTCTTCTGCCAATGTCTCTTTGCTGTGATTATCGATAAATAATTCGCAACCCAACTCAAGATCTATTTTTATGCCCGCTTTGTCTGCTGCAGACTGCAATTCCCTGAAAACCGGATTTATTACTGCTCTGGTATTATGGTATAGATGCCGCATGAAATGAGGAGTGAGATAAATCTTTCTTACTCCCGCTTGAGAAATAATGCTTAATTGCTCCAAACTCTGGCTCAGTGTTGTGCTGCCATCATCTACATTCGGCAGAAGGTGAGTATGCAAATCTATCATTTTCGCTTTACGCTGTGAATTGCCTGAGAAAAGTCCTTTACTAATCTCGCGTCAAAACCGTTTTCCAGTATATTGCCGGTAACCACAAAATCTGCACCCGCAGCGGCTTTATTATATGCCGTTTGAGGATCACGGATACCTCCGCCTACAATTAAGGGGATATTGATATCATTCTTAACTGCCGCTATCATGCCGTCTGAGATTGGCATCTGTGCCCCGCTGCCGGCATCCATATAAATGACACGCATTCCCATATATTGTGCTGCCAAAGCGTGTATTGCCGCTATCTCGTTCTTGGCATGTGGTATCGGATGACTGTGGCTCATATAAAGCACCGAGGTGCTGTTGCCGCCTTCGATCAATAAATAACCCGTGCCTATTGCCTCCAGTTTGTGTTTCTTGATCAACGGCGTAGCCCGCACCTGCTCGCCTATCAGCATCTGAGGATTTCGGCTTGAGATCACTGAAAGCAATAAAAGGGCGTCCGCATGAGGTGACACAAAATTAAAGAGTCCAGGAAATATTAAGACCGGGATTTTTTTGATCTTGCTTTTTATCCTGATGAGATTGTCCTCAAAACAATCATGATACATCAAACTGCCCCCCACCAGCAAGCCGTCTGCTCCGTTCTCCTCGCACTTTCTGCCATATTCCTCTGCTTCATCTCCACTCAAATTGTCAGGATCCAAAAGACAAAAGTAATTTGCTCCCTCGCTGCTCATGGCTAAAAGTCTTTCATAAATCTTCATCATACTCTTCCTGTCATTAGTATTATCAGCAGTAAAAACATATCTAATTTCATATATACCGAAATCTGCCGGTATATTTGCGTCTTATTGTGAATACCCAGTATCCGGTAAAATACCAGTAAAGGCAAAATCACAAAGAATATTAATAAGGTAAATTGCGAATTTGGCAGATTCCCTGTATAATAGAAATATAAAGTGAATAGAATCATTGCCATAATAGGCAAAAGACAGAAATGTACTACTTTTTGTTTTTTCCACCTGATAGCTATCGTGGCGGCTCCTGCTTCCCTGTCACCTTTCACATCTTCCAGGTCTTTCACCAGTTCTCGCAAAAATGTGTATAAAAAAGCGAATGCTGCTATTACCAGGCTGTTTTTAATATTATTGCCCGCCACCCCTCCATAGATGAAACATGATGACGCCGCATAAGCTACTAAGAGATTGCCCACCATAAATTCCCGCTTAAAAAATCTGGCATACAGAAAAAGGAATATGCTGTTAATAAATGCAATCAGCAGGCAGATAACGCTAAAAGTGAAATAGGATAGTATTATCCCTGCTAAAAATAGTAAGATGCTGTAAATCAGTGCTGTTCTTACTTTCATTTTTCCCGAAGGTAATACTCGCTCCGGTTTGTTGACGCGGTCTATCTCCAGATCATAATAATCATTGATCACATATCCCGCAGCCGCTATGAACATCGCAGATACAATTGCCGACAGCAATTGCCAGATACCCGCTGTAAGCTCATACTCAGGATAATATGCACCCATCGCTACACACAATCCCACAAAAAAAAAGTTTAACGGTCTGATGATTTTTATATAACTCAATATCCAGCTCTTTCTAAGGTAGTCGCTCTTTTACCTGGTTTATATATTCCACCAAAACTTCATTGCCTTCCATATTTTTGATCATGTTATAACAATCCCGCAAAAGCTTCTCGGCTGTCTTTTTGGATTTTTCCAAGCCTATTAAGCTGGGATAGGTAGCCTTATGCCCCCTGATATCCGAGCCCGGCTCCTTCCCCAATACCTCATAAGTGCCCACTTCATCAAGGATGTCATCTACTATCTGATACGCCAAACCCAGATTCAAAGCAAAATTGCCTAAGGTTATTGTCAGATTCTCTTCCGCATCATTTAGTGCACATGCCATCTCCATTGCTGCCTGCAATAAAGCCCCAGTCTTCTTAATATGGATATACTTCAATACATTTATATTTATCTTTTTGTGCTCTGATATCAAATCAACTGCCTGACCACCAATCATGCCTCGCGTGCTCAAGGCACTGGTCAATATATTGATGCACTGGATGGCATGAGAACGGTTCTTGATATCTGTGAGTACTTCAAACGCCTTAGTGATTAAGGCGTCTCCCACCAAGATCGCCGTGGCAGGAGTGTATTTCACATGTACTGCCGGCAAACCGCGACGCTCAAGCGAATTATCCAGACTCGGCAGATCATCGTGAACCAAAGATGCAGTATGAACCAGCTCCAGGGCTATTGCTGCCGGTAATACCCTTTGCAATCGGTTCAGATTCTTCCTGCCCATCAATATCTCATAAGTAGAAAAAAACAGTATGGGACGCAATCGCTTACCACCACTGAATACCGCATAGTGCATGGCTTCATTCAATACCTCAGGATAGGCTTCCCGCGGCGATAGATAATCCTTAAGCCCCTGCTCAAGTAAGTCTGTCCGACTTTTAAAATATTCTTGTACTAACAATTTCTTATTCCTCTCTTAAATCTTCAATGGCAGCGGTACCCGCTTGCCTGTTTTGGCAGATTCATACATCGCTGTGATTATCTCCAAAGACTTTCTGCCTTCTCGTCCATCGGTCTGAGCTTTGCCGTTTCCCTGAAGCACTTCCACTACATTTCGTAAATAACCCAAATGACCAAATCCATAGACACTGCTGGGATTCGTGGTGCATTCATGGATGGTCTTATCATCGTCATCGTAATCCTTAAATTCCCAGTGTTCCACTTTATTAACTGCAATCCCACCTATTTTCACCGTGCCGGATTCACCCATCACTGTGATTGAACCTTCCAGATTACGCGGAAATATATTCATCGTCACTTCCACAGTACCCAAAGTGCCATTGCGAAAACGGATTATGCCCGTTCCCATATCTTCACTTTCTATCTTGTGATTTAGTGTGGCTGTCATGGCCATCACGCTCTCGACAGGACCTCCCAGCCACTGGATGAGATCCATATAATGAGAAGCCTGATTCATAAAAGCTCCTCCATCAAATTCCCAAGTGCCACGCCACTTTGCCTGATCATAGTAACTCTGAGGCCGTGCCCAGCGAACCGTGGCATTTAAACTGAATATCTTCCCAAATCTTCCTTTATCTATGGCCTGCTTCAGTAATTGTATCGCCGGATTCAGCCGGTTCTGCTTTACTACAAATAATTCTACGCTATTAGCATCGCAGGCTTTCACAAGCTCATCTGCCTGAACCAGATTTATTGCCATCGGCTTCTCGGTGATCACATGAAGCTGCTTATTTGCTGCCTTTATACCCATCTCAGGATGCATCCCACTGGGCGTGCAGATGATCACAGCATCCATCTCTGCGCCAGAAAGCATCTCATCGTATGATCTATATAGCTGGGTGATGCCATATTGCCTGCCACTTTCTTCAAGCCTGGATTTGTCTATATCACAGCAACTTACTATCTCCGCACCCTCTATCTCTGATATTGCCGAAAAATGTCTGCCGGATATCCTGCCACATCCCACCAAACCAAATCTCTTTGTCTCCATAAAACCTGTTAACCTCCATTACAATTCAAGCAAACAGCTAATTTATTACTTACCTGATTGTCAATATTTTCTTAATCACATAGTATACCCACGAAATTTTTCTTATTCTTTGCTCAAAAACACCAGGCAGGGGGTGGGTGAGGTGAGGCGATGATCCCCGAGCTGAAGCTCGGGCGACCATTCGCAAGGTAACTTAGATTGAAGAAGGACCCTCATACAAAACCTTGCGAATGGTCGAATGACCTTCGCAATGGTGACGACTAATTGTCTACTTGGTCATTATTTCCACTTTTCGAATTATTTTCGGGGGTATGCCAGCTTCTTTACCCTGGGAACGGAAAGCTCCAGCTTTTCATCTTCTCACTTCTCACTTCTCACGTCTCACTTCTCACGTCTCACGTCTCACGTCTCACTCCTCACTCCCCCATAATACACACATAATCAACACGTTACACTAAAAATACAAAGAGTTGCACTAAAGTTACACCGTATTTCATTAATATACATAGTGATAACCTGTGTCTGCCACA
>CAZRXY010000122.1:0-12815 GCA_964604155.1 uncultured Candidatus Cloacimonadota bacterium
CCGCTATAAATCAGACAAATAGCCGGTGACATTATGGTAACAATTCATTTGTGTAGCCTATATTATTATGTGTCATGTAATTATAGATATGATGATATAGATAAATCGCAAATCATAGTTTTTTTGGGGGGACTTGGGACTGGGGATTGGGGATTGGGGTGCTGCTTCCTTGAAAAAGTGGACTCAGAAAAAATGAAATGAGTTCATATTGGAATCAGAAATTGCCATGGGTACACCCGTGAGAAATGATAAAAAAGTCTGCTGGGTGGGGCGAGGGAGGTGTGTGTTGTTTTCAAATCCATGGGTACACCCGTTGGAAAGAGACTGACACGGGTTTCAACTACCGGTCTTACTACTACATAAATTTGGGATAAATCCCGATTAGGGGAAGGGGTATCGCCAACCCCGAGCTAAAAGCTCGGGGCTATTCATTTTCTCATCACTCCTCACTCCTCACTTCTCACTTCTCACTCATCACATCTTACTTCTCACTCCTCACTTCTCACTTCTCACTTCTCACTTCTCACTTCTCACTTCTCACTCATCACATCTCACTTCTCACTTCTTACTTCTCACTCCTCACTTCTCACTTCTCACTTCTCACTTCTCACTTCTCACTCCTCACTTCTCACTTCTCACTGTTCACCGTAATTATGGCATCCCCCTGGTTTTATAATTATTGGTATTGTTAAATGATTCATATTATGTGAGATAAAGGTTGTTGTCAAGGTCAATCATTGCGAAGGTCATTCGACCATTCGCAAGGTTTTGGATGAGGGACTTTCTTCAATCTAAGTTACCTTGGTGTCGACCAATAACTTCATAGGTTCGATATTCCAAACTAACAAATAAATTCCGTGGGTATGCTATTCTAAAGTTGTTATTGACATTATTTACCGGATTCACGATATTGGTATTTATTGTCCTAAGTTAGATAGAAAAAATATAAATATAGCGAGGGAAAGATGAAGAAATATGAGATGAGCCAAATTCGCAATGTAGCATTTGTAGGTGGCAGTGGCAGTGGCAAGACCACACTTTGTGAGCACATACTTCATGCGGCAAAGAAGACTTCCCGGATTGGACGAGTAGAAGACGGCAACACGGTGATGGATTACACGCAGGAGGAGATAGACAAAGGCATGTCGATGTCAATTTCCATAGCGAATTTTGAATGGAAACACAATAAGATAAACCTGATAGACACCCCGGGTACAGCGGATTTTGCAGCGGACCAGCTATCTGCCAGTCAGGCAGTGGAGAATCTATTATTTGTGGCGAATGCGGCAGCGACGAGTTTTGAAGTGGGTTTAGAGCAGGCAATGGAATTACTTGCTGAAGCAGATTGTGCTCGGTCTTTAATAGTAAATGGCATGGATAGAGAAGGTGCAGATTTTAATAAAGTGCTTGAATTGATCAGAGAGAATTCTGATTATAATCCGGTGCCTTTGCTTTATCCGATAGGTTCAGAATCGAGATTTGAGGGAGTGGTAGATATTGTGAAAGGCAGGGCTTATATCAAAGGAGAGCCGGCAGAGATTCCGTCAAATCTTGTTGATGTGATAGAGGAATCCCGCATGTCTTTGATGGAGGCAGTAGCTGAGAGTGATGATAAATTGCTGGAGAGATATTTTGAAGCAGGTGAGCTCACAGATGACGAACTGTCAAAAGGGATAAAGAAAGCAATTTCCAATGGCTCGCTATTTCCTGCTTTTGCGGTATCAGCGGTAGAAAATCTTGATTTAAGTGCATTGATGAATGCCATCACGGACTATCTGCCGTCACCGGCAGAGATGAAAGAGATAAAGATCATATCAGATAACGAAGAGCAGGAATTGATTTGTTCACCGGATGGGAAACTAATGGCCTATGCTTTCAAGCTTTCGAGTGATGCAAATCTGGGAGAGATTGCGTATGTACGCGTATTTTCGAGCAAGCTGACTGCGGCACTTGATGTATATATTCCGGAGAAGGAAGCTAAGGATCGGATAGGCACGATGTCATTTTTTATGGGCAAGAACCGTTCGGAGACAGAGGAGATATGTGCGGGAGATATAGGTGGTTTGGTAAAAGTGAAAGCGATCAGATCATTTAATTCTATAGTAAAGCCAGGGACAACGATCCGAAAGAAGACGATCACATTGCCAACTCCGGTTTTCTGGCAGGCGATAAAAGCAGTAAATCAGAAAGATGAGGACAAAATAGGCGGAGGCTTGACGAAGCTTCTTGATGAGGATCCCACTTTGAATCTTAGCATGAATACAGAAGCCAGTGAATATGTACTTTCGGGTATAGGGGATCAGCAGATACAGCTTGTACTCAAGAAATTATTGAGTCGCTTTAAAATTGAGGCTTCGCTGCAGATTCCCTCGGTTAATTACCGTGAGACCTTAAAGGGCTCTACAATTGATGTAAATTATAAACACAAGAAGCAGTCCGGTGGACGGGGTCAATATGCAGAGGTATATTTCCGCGTTTCTCCCCGAGAGCGAGGAGAAGGTTTTGAATTTAAGAATTCCGTAGTAGGGGGCACGATTCCGTCGGGATATATTCCTGCCATAGAAAAAGGTCTCAAGGAAGTATTGGGAAAGGGAATAATTTCCGGTAATCCGATAGTTGATATCACAGTAGATGTATATTTTGGCAGTTATCATGATGTGGATTCCTCAGAGATGGCATTTAAGATTGCCTCCTGGCAGGCACTCAAGAAAGCTTTTTCAGAGGGGCAGCCAATTTTATTAGAGCCCATACACGAGGTGCAGGTGATAATTCCCAATGAATACATGGGTGACGTAATGGGTGACATTTCCACAAGGCGTGGACGCATCAGCGGCATGGAACAAAAGGGAAGAAAGCAGATTCTTAATGCTACTATTCCGCTATCTGAGCTTTATAACTATTATCCTGCCTTAAAATCACTAACTCAGGGTCGCGGAAAATTTATTCAGAGCTTTTCACACTACGAGAAAGTGCCTGATGAAGTAGCACAGAAAGTTATTGCTGCTTATGAAAGTGATGATGAGAATTAGAGACTAAAAAAAGAGAATAGAAATAATAAACAAGGGGCTGTTTTTTACAGCCCCTTGTTTTTTTTCTATTTAAGGAGAATTAGTTTTTTTTGTACCTGTTTTAAAGGGGTATCGAAATGAAGCAGATATACACCGCTTGCCAGGTGGTCTGCCTGCCAGACGATATCATATACGCCTGCTGCCATTTCATTATCGATCAGGCTATCCACCAATTGACCTTTCACATTATAGACTTTTAGTTTTACGTGCGAGATTTCTGCCAGAGTGAAGCTTATATTGGTTTGGGGGTTAAAGGGATTTGGAAAGGCAATCAGGGAACTTACTGGCTGAGTGATCTGATCATCTAACACAGGCATAGACAACACGGTCAATTGTACAGGGATAATCTCCTCGCCTTCTTCCCAGCTAACAACTATATTACAGTAATAATCGCCATCGATTAAATTTGCCGGTTCAAATATAATTTCCAAATCATCAGTTTCCTGTGCCCAGAGGTCACCCCCGTATTGACTGGCAGTTATCCAGTTCACTGGACCGGCGTAGATTTCCAGAGTGATATCACCGCTGGTAGAATGCGGTGCTGCTCCATAGCCATCGCCGGCAATAATCCAATTGAGCTGAGCATTACCGGAGAAGTCGGGAGCGACGAGAATTTCAACAGTGCTCGTAGCAGATTGACCACCTTGAAGAACGCCCCAGCCGCTGACGGTTTCACCAAACCAGTTAATTGTGGCTCCGTTACCCTGAGATCCATCATATACCATTGCTCCACCTGAGCCTCCCACAAAATCTGTGGCATTAATCACATCAAAGCCCGTCGGGAATTCTATATTGACTTCATTTAGCCATTCATTATCGGGGCTTTCGTTATGCACGGTGAAATTTAGCGAAATCGTTTCGCCCGGGCTAAAGAATTCGCTATCGCAGCTCACATAGCTTCCAGACACGTCGCGGTTGAGAGCCAGGAATTGCAGACTATAATTGATCACTCCTCCTCCGCTATTGGTGATTTGCAGGTTTCTTGTTTCAATCTCCCAGGGTCTCATGACGAGTTCAAATTCCGAGGGATTAATGCTTAATTGGGGCTGTAAATCTCCGCCGGCATAATAGACATGCGGGTCTGGTTCTCCAATAAAGGGATGAGTAGCGATATTTGCGGCAGCATCAATGGCTTCTATATAGTATGAAACCTGGGATCCTGCCGGATGGGCGGGAATATCTGCTTCATAAATATTATCTTCCGTATTGCTCATTAAAACCTGATTATAATCACTTCCGCCTACTTTATAGTACAGGAAAATCTCGTTTTCTATAAGTTCTTCTCCGCTATAGGCAGTGATATTTGCGCTCACGGAACGGACTATATCTGCCGGTTGCTCTTCCAGGAGTGGTAGATGATGAATATAAAGCATCTGACGGTCTGCAATACCTTTGGTGCGGCAATGCAAGGCATCCGTAGATTCCCAGCCTGCTCCTCCGGCGGTCACGCCAACTATGGTATAACCCGGCATAGCAGCCTGATAACTTTCAATTGCCTGATTATCATATTGACTGCCGGTGACAGGCAGATAAACGTATTCATTTAAGATCAGCGAATTAGTGTATGGCTGATTATTTGGAGTATATACTCTGAATACCTGAAAATTATTGCCATAGGAAGAGGTTTGACTGGCAAAATAAGAGGCTGTTTGTTCGATAGCATTATATTGAGGATGGCTGGCTGGTACTTCGCGGATTAAGATTTTATCTACGTCCAAAAATTTTCCCCAGCAATCAATGTGGTCAATATAGGTATTATTGGGGTCATCGACCACGAAATAGGTGTGAATGCCCAGGTAATCGAGCATCCGCTGGTCAACCTCGCTATCGGGAATAGTGTTTTCATCATAAACCAGCGTAGTGGAAGCTGCTATACCGTAGCCATCTGTCATATAGTTTCCGCCAGTATGGATTACGTTCATACCATATAAATCAATTTCCAGGAATTCTGCCATTTCGATGGGGATATCATTGTCATTTGGTCTTGGGCGGTTATATGGGAAATTGGCAATAGCAAATGAGCCCTCGCCATCAATGATGTACCAGGGACCATAATCCCTTGTCCAATAACTGTCTGAGGCAGCTATCAAAAAATCACAATTATCTGTATTTACCCCTGAAGAATTATACTGGTTAAGGACTGTGTTCTGCTGCGAGGTACTGCTCACAATAGTGACCACTTTTGTATGCTGGCTCATAGCGGCAATCAAACTTAGAGGTATGCCGAAGGGATAGCGGATAAGCACGCCTTCCATTTTTTCAAATTCTGCCACATTATGCACAGGACCTGCTGGAGGGTCTGTTTCATAGAAATCCCTGCCTACTTCGTCCCAGCGAGCCGCCTCTGCCTCTGAAAGCCAGTGCGTTAGAGGAAACGGGTCTTTTTCCAGGTTATCTATCTTCTGCACTCCTGTCAAAATTCCCAAACTTAGCAGCAACAAGGCTAAAAACATCTGCTTCATTAATACTCCTTTATTATTGATTATCTATCAATTTATAGCGTAGTAATCTTGGAGCGGCAATAATTTGACTGCTACGTGTATAGCTAACCTGATAAACATTGGATACGGACTGAGCAAAAAACTGGAACACCTTTCGCAGATCGTTTTTTGAAGAAGTGAGGCGGTATTGACCATTAACAGCCAGGAGCTGCAAAATGGTGCTATTCACTCCACCTTTACCCTGCAATCCCATAGTGTAGCTGCGAATGCCCAGATCATTTATATCCTCTACAAGCTCTGCCGGGGTGGAGAGTGAATAATTATCTCTGCCGTCTGTGAAAGTGACCAGAGCTCTACCATCTACTTCAAGAAGCGAAAGCCTCTCTATACCGTGTGCCATTGCATCATACATTTTTGTATATGGTCCCATTTCCTGTTCATATATAAAATTTTCTATAACCGCAATATTTGTCATTGGTTCCAGAGAATGTATAACATCAGAAAAACAAACTACGCCTATGCGTGCTTCCGGTGAATTTTCCGAAACGATTCTTACAAATTCTACCGCATAATTTAACACATCATTGAAATCTGAGCCTAAGCTTTCACTCACATCCAGCACTAAAACGACTCCTAATTGAGTTAAATTACCGAATTCTACAGAAAATTCGGGGTACCAGATCCACACATCATCTACTTTCTCTTCCACTTCCACCTGATCGATGAAATAGTTCTCTTCGGTTGAGTATAGTGAGAGATTATTCATTGTGATTTTGATATCTGGAATATTAACCTCATATTCCACAATTCCGTCAAAATACACTTCACTGTCCGATAAATCCGAAGAGATATTGAATTCGGGATTACTGCCAGTGGAATTTGTGAATTCACCATAAAGATAAAACACCAGATCGCTGTCATTAGATCGAGAACAACCGCTCATCATGCTAAGTATCAGCACAAATAATGCTAATCCCCGCCACAATCTTTGTCTCATTTATTCCTCCTGTTTGGGAGTCTATTCTTTTACCCAGCCATTATTTTGTCTGCCGGCATCTTAGTCAAGCCTAATTGCAATCCCTGGCATACGCCCGGAATTAATTTAGGTGCATGGCTGATATGTTGAAATTCAGGTTAAAACGCCGTGGATACAGAAACGACACCCCTTGCTTGCTCTCCTTCCCGTTGATAGCGAAGCCGTCAACGGGCTGGGGAAGGGGGGGGGGTGCGATGATCCCCGAACTGAAGCTTTGGGCAATTCATTCATAAATAGAGAGATAGGTAACTTTTTGATATTAGCTGGTATATTTGCTATCTCACTGGCACATGCCTGCCGAATAAAGCGTTTTCATGGAATAATGCATTTTTCAGGTTAATATTAAATTTGTCCGGTGTATAGTGTAGCCTGTGTAATCCCGATATTATCAATAAACAATCAATCCGGTTAATTTAGAAAAAGGCAAGGTCATCAGAAATATGATGACCTTACTATCTATTAAAGAAGTATGTATCTATAGTGCATTAAAGGGATTATCTTCATCCACCTCATTTTTCTTTTCATTCTTATACTGATGCCAGTCTGAATCCCGATCTCTATCTCTATCTCTATCTCTATCTCGGAAAGGTTTTGCTTCAGTCTGGGGCAGGTCTGTGGGTTCTAATGAAATTCTTCTGTTCTCGACATCAATTCTTGAGATGCGGACAGTGAATTCTTCACCGATGTTCTCTTTAGTGAAGTTCAGGTTTGCCAATATCATTTTACTGTTTGGCAGAAGACCTGTAACACCTTCTCTGACTTTGATAAAGGTGCCGAAATTTGCGACATTTTCGATTTTTCCTGTAATCTCATCACCTACAGAGATATACTCTTCAATAGCTTCCCATGGATCAGGCTGCATTGCTTTGAGAGAGAGCGAGACTTTGCGTTCTGCGAGGCGAACTTTAAGCACTTCGACCTCCACGATATCGCCGGGTGAGATAATATCATTTGCATTAACGACTCTTTTGTTTCTATCCATTTCTGAGATGGGGATCAAGCCTTCTACGCCGGGTTGGATTTCCACAAATGAGCCAAATGGCAGATTTCGTAAAACGCGGCATTTGATCACGGAGCCTTCTTCCAGTTCGGCAAGCACAATATCTGTGGGGTCAGGAATCATAGCTTTGAAACTCAATGACACCTTATCCCCTTTTAATCTGATCACTTTAGCTTCAACTTCTTCACCGATTGTTACCATATCTGAAGGTGATTCCACTCGTCTGTGAGCAAATTCGGAAATGTGCAGAAGTCCTTCTACGCCACCGATATCAATAAAGGCACCAAAATTTGTGAGGCGAACCACCTTTCCCTTCACCGTATCTCCGATCTGAATTCTGGAAAGAGTGGCTTCTTTTTGCTGCTGCTCTGCTTCCTCCATGATCACCCGTCTTGATAACACGATATTCTTGCCGTTATCAGAAAAATCGATCACTCTGAAATCAAAATTATTACTGAGAAAAATCTTGTAATCAGGGACCATTTTGTTACTTATCTGACTTAATGGACAAAAGGCACGAATACCGGAAACATCAATTAAGAGACCACCTTTGATCATACTATTTACTTTCCCTGCGACAGGTATCTTTTGTTCATATGCTTCTCGCAGAATTGTGAGATTTACGCCGATCAAACTTTTGGATATACAGGTCTCCGTATCTGAATATTTTGAGATATATCCAGCCAGAGTGTCACCGACTTTGTATTTTAGATTGCCCTTTTTATCTGTGTATTCGCTTTTTTCTGCATAAGCATCACGTTTACCGCCCAGAGTGACAAAAATATACGAATCCGTGATATTGATGATCTCGCCTGACACTTTATCGCCTATTTGATAATCTGTGATACCGGCAAGCGATTCTTCCAGTAAATCATCAAAACCTTCTTCGCCGAGATCATCGCCATAATCCAGATCATCTTTATCAGGCTCGGTTTCCAAGGTCTCTTCCCGGGCATCGGTTTCCTCAAGAATTTCTTCTTCAGGTTTCTTTGTTTCACAATTTTCCGGTTCTTCAACAGATACCGAAACGGTTTGTTCTTCGATAGTTACTTCTTCTTCTGCTGCGTTTTGCAGCTCTTCCTCTCGGATTTCCTTATCTTTTTCCATTTAATCACTCCCAGTGTATTTTACTAATATTTTCGAGTTTAGGACAAAAACATATAAGCTTTTATAGTGTCCAGCACTTTTTATGTTTTAAGCTTTTTCTTTTCTGCTGCTGGAAACAAAATATTATTTAAGATCAATCTGTAGCCTGGAGAATTCTTATGCAAATCGAGAACGGTTTCCGGATCTCCTACTCTGTGTTGATAATCCTCGGGGTCATGACCTCCATAAAAGGTAAACGTACCTTTACCATAATTACCGTGCAGATATTTCACTTCATCTGCGCCGGGGACTTCAGCAAGTATTATCACGCTTTTTTTCACATATTTTTTATGGAAAGAGGTAGTCTGCCCCAGAAATCCATTTACTGTATTTGTATGGCACTGGGTGAGCATGGTGGGAACCGGGTCATATTTCGCGGAGAAATCGAACAGGAGAAAATAATCCTGCTCTGCTCCTCTCAGTCTGGCATAATCGCTTGCATCTATAGTGGAATATTCGTACTGATAGGGATTTGTGATAAGTTGGAAATTTTCAAAAGCCAGGCAGCGGCTGAAATCGAGCTTGGATTGATAATCTGGGTCTATGCCGTCACCATCGAAAACCTGGTCGACTACATCTACATCTCCTACTGCTTGAGCGACATCATAGCTGTCACAAGCCGCACACATGGCAAACAAAAATCCACCATTACTAATAAATTCCTTGATTTTATCAGTTACAGCATGCTTCATCTGCCATACCTTTTTATAGCCTAATTTTGCTGCAAGTTCTTGATTAAATCGCACATCTTCCTGATACCAGGGAGCGTTGCGGTAACTGGCATAAAACTTGCCGTATTGTCCCGTGAAATCCTCATGGTGCAAATGCAACCAGTCATATTTCTCAAGTCTGCCGGATAGAACTTCTTCGTCCCAGACTTTGTCATATTCCACCTGAGCATAGGTGAGTGCGAGGGTTACTGCGTCATCCCATGGCTCATCATTAGGTGGCACATAAACAGCGATCAGGGGTTCTTTTTCGAGCATTACAGCATCCATATTTGAGTTTTCTATCTCTGCCATGATTTGGACTTCTTCAGCTACAGTGATATTTTCATAAATAACGCCGCGAATATTGCATATACTGCGTATATCGTATGATTCTGGGAGTAGCCAGGAGCCACCACGATAATTCAACAGCCATTTAACGCTAATCTCTTCCTGTAGTGCGGCAAATATTACACCATAAGCCTTGAGATGATTTGTCTGACTTGCGTCCATTGGTATGAGAATCTCGCCGAAAATGCTTACACTGAGCAATAACAGCAGCATCATTAATATGATCTTTGAAGTCATTTTTCCATCCTTAAACAAATTCCTTTAAAATTTCATTACTTATAAAATATGCCGAGCTTCTCAGTCGGACATAACCATGCTTCTCTTCCATCAATTTTGATCTCACCATTCTGGCAAGTATTTCATCATATTTTATCCTGAAATCCATTCCAAATTCACTTTTGAACTTTGCTAAGTTCAGACCCTTTGCTGTCCTTAATGCGAGAATAATTTGTTCAGTTTCCCGGATTTGGGGAGTTATCACTTCACGTTCATAAAAGAACTCATTTTTATAAATCTGCTGCTGCCATAAGTTAAGATTTTTGGCATTCTGCCAGCGAAAGCCCGGCAGATAACCGCAGGCAGAGGGACCGCACCCAAAATAGTACTTATTTTCCCAATATGCCAGATTGTGCCTGGAATACATACCATGCTGACAAAAGCTGCTTAATTCGTATTGCTGCCAGTTTTCTTCTAAGAACAATTTTCTTATTTCGTAATACATCTCGCTGCTGATATCTTCTGCGGGTAGTTTTGCCCGATAACCTGATAATGGACAATCTTCTGATAAAGAAAGACAATAAGCCGAAATGTGCTGGGGCTTGTAGTCCAAAAATTTCTTTACACTTGCCAGCACGTCGGCAATTTTCTGACCGGGCAATCCATAGATAAGGTCAAAAGATATATTGCTAAATTTTTTTTTAATTATTGAAATAGTTTTGATATTATCTTCCACACTATGACGTCTGCCCAGAAATTGTAATTCTTTGTCATCCATACTCTGCGTTCCCAGGCTTACACGATTTATTCCGGCATTTCTCCAGCCCAGAACCTTAGTTTCCGTCACGTCCTGGGGATTCATTTCTATGGTAGTCTCGCAATTACGACTTCTGGGAATCCGCTTAACTATTTCTCCTATCCAATCTACCGGTAATAATGACGGTGTGCCTCCCCCCAGATAGATCGTGCTGGCTTTAGTTTTAAAATTACAGCAGTAATAATCAATTTCCCGTAAAATGGCTTGATACCAGTTTTTTATTTTTTCTTCGTCATATACTTCACTGTAGAAACTGCAATACCCGCATTTAATGAGGCATACAGGCACATGGATATATATATGATTTATAATTTTGTTACTGAACGTCACACTTTTAACTGATAATTTTTAGAAATCTCTCCCAGCGAATTTCTGTGGGTCTTTCCTGGTAGTAGTATTTTATATTTTTTATCGGTTCTTTTCCTGATGAAAAGAAGATTATGAATGGAGAGCCAGTGATCGCCCTTCTATCTAAAAACCCCCAAAATCTGCTGTCCGCACTTAAATCTCTATTGTCACCTAACACAAAATAATAGCCTTCGGGAACTACAACCGGTCCCAGATTGTCCCTGTTACCCTTTAATTTGCCATCGTATCTGCCATAATTTATGTCATTTATTAAGCCTTGATTATTCCATACTATTGAGGCGTTATTATATCCATGAGGGTCCACATACTGCTCATAATCACCCTTGAAATATTCTCCATTAACATAAAGCCTTCTATCTCTGATCTCAACCTCGTCTCCGGGTAAGCCAATCACTCGCTTCACAAAATACTTCTTTTGATGCCACTTAAAAAAATTATTCTCTTTACTCCAGTATAATGGACCCACCAGTCTGAGATATTTCTCACGTGGCTGTGGATATTCTGGGTCTTCCGGATTGTAAAACATCACAATATCTTCACGCTTAGGCTCCATAACGAAATATTTTAATCTGTTGCCAACTAAGTAATCACCGATTAATAATGTGCTTTCCATGGAAGACGAAGGAATCATAAAGTTCTGAAATACATAAGCTTTAATGGGAAATGCTACGACAAAGGCAAATAGTATAGCTTCCAGATAACCTTGAAATTGGCTCTTCTTCCTTAATATTTTCTTTTTCTTTTTTCTCATCTATAAATTCCTGTACTTTTTTTTCATCCCTGCTATCGTGCCCTTTTTGTCAAGGATTTAGTGATTTCCTCTGGCATACGCCCGGAATTTTTCTAATTCTTGGCTCAAAAACATCCGAAAGGGGAGCAGGCTATCGCCTGAATGTAAAATTGAAAATGTAAAATGTAAAATTAATGTAATGTGCAGGTAAGATGTAAACCATTGGATTTATAAACAATACGCTCCTTTCTCACCCAGCCGCTAGCGGCTGGGCATTGGGCGAGGCGTTAGTTTGTCATTTTCCACGGGTTTCACACGTGGCTAGTA
This sequence comes from uncultured Candidatus Cloacimonadota bacterium, assembly GCA_964604155.1. Taxonomy (GTDB): domain Bacteria; phylum Cloacimonadota; class Cloacimonadia; order Cloacimonadales; family TCS61; genus Stygibacter. The sequence goes on from CAZRXY010000122.1 coordinate 12,209, forward strand.
TAATATTAGCCTCTTCAGGGTAAATTAACTTAGCTCGATGAAGCCTGTGTCCGATTATAAAATTTAAAAAATAGTAAAATTATGCTTTGATTTTTACGTGCGGTGAATTGACAAAAAAAATAAAAATAATGTGTGTGCATATCTCAAAACGTTAAAATATGTTACAATGCTACTTAATCCACTATAATACAGACAAATAGCCGGTGACATTATGGTAACATTTTTTTTGTGTAGTCTATTTTATTATGTATCATTTAGTTATAGTCAACATAATATAGTAAAATTGCAATTCATAATTATTTTTTATTGGGGAGGGGATTTGGGACTTGGAACTGGGGACTTGGAACTGGGGACTGGGGACTGGGAACTGGGGACTTGGAATATGGGATTGGAGGCTGGGGATTCGGCACTTAATCTCTGTTTATTTTAGTGCCATTTTTAGAGTACCAATTATATATAACTGGCATCTGCAAGATTCATATGATGGATTTAAGGGGGTTGATAAGATGAGAGAGCTTCCAGAAGAAGGCGGCGACCTACTCTTCCAATCCGTCACCGGATCAGTACCATCGGCGCTGGTGAACTTAACTGCTGTGTTCGGGATGGG
>CAZRXY010000123.1:0-10904 GCA_964604155.1 uncultured Candidatus Cloacimonadota bacterium
ACGCCATAACATAATTATGTTATGGCGTGATGAGTCCGGATGGGGAGAGATCACTTACATATTGGCAGGAGGAGGCTGGGTTCTAAGTATCTTTTCTCAAGGATGCCAATTGAGTCCTTTTCAAAAGTAAACTTGGGGAAATGGGAAAATTAGATTGATATCTATTGACGAATTATCCAGGCTTGGCTGGTTGAGCTTCATAGTGAATAAAAATTAAGAGAGGATTTTCATGAAAATTGGGATAATTATCTGTGAAAGGTACAGGGATTGTGCAGGAGGGAAATGCTTTAAGTCCATGCAAAATCGGGAAGGAGCATTTGATATCTATCCTGTTGAAGAGCCTTTGGAGATAGCAGGTTATGCCCGATGTGGCGGTTGTCCTGGTGGCAATATTGAATATGCCCCGCAGGAGATGATCAAGAATGGTGCTCAGGCAATCCATCTGGCTACCGGTCTTTTAGTGGGTTACCCTCCATGTCCTTATCTGGATTTTTTCCAAAGGTTTATTGAAGAAAGGTATCAGATAAGGGTTATTCCGGGGACTCATCCCATACCTCAGAAGTATTATCTTATGCACCAGAAATTAGGTACCTGGAATACATTGGACTGGCAGAACAAGATAGCTTCCGTACTACCTGAAGAAGATTTGCGCAAAGCGTATGATTAGTAATTAGTTCACTTTTGCGGTTTATTTCTTTGATTTTGCCTGATATCCTGTATTTTTGGGCAAACTAGAGAGGATTTGATTTTTTTCGAGGTAATATTATCCACATATTAGTGCTAAAAAAAAGGGGAAGCAATTAATGCTTCCCCCGCTTATTGAAAGTTGCCGTCTTATTTAAGCAGGATCAATTTACTATTCTTAGAATAATCGCCTGCTTTAAATCTGAGCAGATAAATTCCGCTGCTGATATTTTCCGGCTGCCAGGAGATGGAATAGCTGCCTGATTTCTGCTTTTCGTTGAGTAGTTCTGCCACCTTCTGTCCTTTGATATTAAATATATCAATCATTACCTGGCATGTTTCAGCGAGCTGATAATTCATAGTGGTATTAGGATTAAAAGGATTGGGATATACTTTATCCATGCAGGTAAGGGAAGGAATTTCATATTCGTTTTCCTGGGGTACCGCTAAAATTACTGGATCAGCAAAGGTTCCGGTAAACATATCAGCAGAGAATTCAAATTCATAATACAATGGAACTGGATTTTCGAGGCTATCATCTTGATAAAGAAGCTGAAATCCTTCTTCGTATAGCTTATTGCTGTAAACCATTAGAGCATAGAATTTTCTATTCAACTTACCGGAGTAATCCATAAGGACACTAACACCCCTGATCTCTGAATTACACTGGGCAAAAATGAGTGAATTAAGGGGCAGATCATTTTGCAGCGTTATAACCAATATTCCATTGTACTCATATTTATGAGGATCAAAATTTTTGGAGATATTGCAATCTGCAGGGGTAGCCAAACTGGGAGAAAATCTTGAGGATAATCCTTGTGGAGATTGAGAATAGGTAAAAGAAACAGGTTCGGAGACACGCATCATGTATCCTTCAAAAGGTTGCAGCACGTTCAGAGGTCCAAACCAGCCATTTGACGGGTAGTAGATAGCAAAGGCTGTGTAATTTTTAATATGCGTACCATAGTTACCCAGATTAGACAGGGCATAATTAACATTTTCCGGTTCTTTTGGAGAATATGAAATCCAGTTCCAGCCGCTTGAGAGGTTATAAACCATTTCTTGAGTTTCAACTGGTAAGCCTTGAAACCTAAGCGTATCTGGAGCGGTCATAAAAATCTTGTACATTGAAAGAAGGTTAAATTCAGCGATAGAACCCAGCCAACCAGTTTGGGGATAATATCCGGCAAATCCTGTTTGGTTTTTAATATAAGCAGCATTATCATCAAGGGATTCCAGGACATAATTTATATCCATATTATCCTGAGCAATATTCAAAGAGAACCAATTCAAGCCCTGCACAAGCTCAATATTTGAGGGTGTATAATAATCAGCATAAAGAAGAACAGGGTCATCGAAAGAGCCAAGGTTCATACCTGCATTAAAAACAAATTGTTCATTAACATTTAGCACTTTTCCCAGTCTTGGTTCCCAGAAATAGAAATGGAGAATTTCTCCTACTTCCAGATTACTGAAAATATTGGGTTGATAGATAACATAGCCATATTCATCAGTGTAATCGAAGACAGAATTATCATCCAAACTGGCGATTCCCCGACATTGGTCATTAACAAAGCAGGCAAAAATGCCATCAGTATAATCAACCTGTACTTCATCCACGTAAATACAGGCAGTAATTGTACCGTTGTAGACAAATTCATCGGGTTCTACCTGCCAATCCGGCAAGGCGTTGATGAAATCATACTTTATTTCTTCTGCCTCCGTCCGTGAAATACCATCAGCCACATGCAGCTTAACGTCATAAATTCCATTTTCTTCAAAGGTATATATGGGGTTCTGCTCATAACTATCAATAAAACCATCATTTTGAAAATCCCATTCCCAGTAATTGGTTTGCGAGCTGGAAAGGTCAGAGAATTGCACCAGCAGGGGGATAGAGCCAGAGAGTGGGTCGGCAGAGAAATCCGCTTCCAGAGGTGGTGCAAAAACGATAATTTCGACATTATCAGAACTTGTTGCCCTGGATTGATTATCATCTACGGTAAATGTCAATACTTCTGCCCCGGTCCAGAACTCCTGAGCTGAGAATGTAACACAATGTCCATCGATAAGGGCATTCACAAAAACATTGTCATCCACATAAATAGTGAGTGAATCATCTTCCTGATCAAAAATATAGGGAGAAAAATCTACTTCAAGTATTGAATTAGCCGCAAAAGCAAAACTTACGGGCAGGTCTATCTGGGGAGTATCATTAACAGGATAGACGGTTACATCAACTTCAATAGAAAGATCGTCGCCATAGATATTTTGGGCAGTTATATAAATTTGACCACTGCCAAACCAGTTTGGAGTAAGCGCCAGAAACAATTCATTTGTGCTGTTAAGTGAACCTTGGATGTGATCTGTGGAACTTACGAGGTAGGTGAGTGGAGTTGAATCAATATTCAGGAAAACCGAATCCAGGTCGGCAACAAAGAAATTTGCTTGATCTTCCTCAACAAAGACCGGTTCAATCGGCTGGAGCAGGATTATTGTACCGCCATAAGTTGTGCAAGCCCAGTTATTGAAAGTATTAAATTCTGGTGGAGAAGAGTTAAGAATCCGTGCATATATTTTGCCGGCGGGAGAATTTGTGTACCAGTTAACGGAGACATTGACTGAATCATGGGCAGCGGCGAAAATATTGGAAACACTAATAAGAGTGGAATCTTCATTTACGACAGACCACCAGTTGACCTGAGCAGAGGCATCGGCTGCGCCGGTGTTTTTTATCCAGGCAGAGATATTGATCAGATCACCGGTCTGGGGACTTTGATTAGAGAGAATTATGCCACTTGAGTCAAATTTGAAATCGGGTGCATCGCCCACTATAATTGCTCTTGTAGCAATATTGTTATTTTCGTTGTATTCAGTAACCAGATCAGTATAATCGACCTCTACGGTAATAATATGCTGTCCAATCTGGTCTGAAGAATATATTTCAGACGCAATAATAGTGGTATCTTCATGAGCAGGAAGATTTGTGATCATAATATTTTGATCCAGCACTTCATCATCCACAGATATCCTGACCATAAATGAATCAGAGTCTACATTTCCATTATTAAAGATGGATGCATAAATGGCAATTGGTTCATTTTGATCGGGATTAAGTTCTTCCGGTGCAATGTATTGAGACAAAATTTCCAGATCAGGATTTTGCTGATAAACTCTAAGATAAATATTCACAGAGTTATTTGCTTCATTAATCTCGTTAAAAAACGATGTGCCAAGACTATCCTGATCCGCAATCACGGTTATAGTATAATCACCAGTCAGATCAAACTGATGATAAATTGAAGACAAGGCAAAGACACCGGGATTGATAAATGTGATATTATCTTGGGCTATCGGTTCATCATCCAGAAGATAAGCAACTGGAATCAATTGAGCAGCAAAGCAGCCGGCATTTGTGATGCGAGAGCTGATCAGAAAATTGGAGCCAGCCGGAATTGAGTGTGGATTATCGGGACTATTAGCAGGATATGCAGGTTTTGAGGCAATAAAATCTACACCAATAGTTCTGTGGGATGAGTTGTTGTATTCATTTGGTTCAAAGACAGTATTATCAACATCAACCTGGGCAGAAATTTCATGAGGCAAGCCGTCATACTGCCAGGGGTTGGAGGCAATAATCTGCATTTCATTTGCTTGAAGTGCAGAAATAATTGTCATATCGCCCAATTGAAGGCTATCGCGGAAAAAGACAACAGAAACGCTGTCTGCGGCTGCTGTGCCCAGATTGCTCACGGTAGCGATGAAATTAATATAGTCCCCAATTTCCGGTGCATAGTTTGAGACCGAAATAGCTGAGATTGTTAGTTCTGCTGCTGGTTCTTGAACATGAATGGAGTGATATAATATCTGATTATTTTCATTAGATTCCAGAACCAGATCATCGGGGTCCACTTCAATTCTAATCTGATGAACTCCGCTATCGGAGAAGCTGATATTTGGAAGATAAAGAGCACTTGATTCTCTGAAACCGAGAGAGGGCAGGGCGAATGTATGCAGCAGAATTTCTTGTCTGCCGCCAGCATTGATATCATAAATTTCTACCATTGTTTCGCTGGAGGAGATATAGTTTAGATTTTTCACCCAGAAGGTGAAGTCAATTGATTGATCAGTCATGGGAGAATTATTACTGCAGACAATGTTGACTGGAGTAAGGTCTGGCTGAAGGGGGTAGAGATAGCGTGAAGCAGAAGCAGAATTATTGTATTCGATTAATTCCTGGATAGAATTATATGGGTCTATAACAACCTGTGCATAATGATAACCATTACTAACAAAGGATTTATTAAAAGAAAAGGATTCCAGGTCGCCCGGATTCATGTAGTTAATATGAAGCGTGTCCGTGAGTACATTATTCACATAGAGGTGTAGGAGCACGTTCAGAGCTGGATAATTTCCGATATTAGAGAAGGTTCCAGACAAAGTCTGTGGATTGTATATGGTGGGAGTACCGGTAAAATTAAGAGAATATATCTGCAGGTCAGGCAATTCTTCAGGGTCTGGAAGAATAGGGTTAGTGGGAGGAGGAATCACCGAAAAGCTATGGGTAGAAGTTTCTGTGGTAAGAGAAAAATCTGTAATCTCAGCAGATAAGAAATATGTACCCAATTGACTGGGAGCATTAAAATAGATATAAAAATCGCCATTCCCATCAGTATAGCCAATTTGCGTAGCAGAATAATTGCTGCCATAAATGCTGAGAACAACCTGAGCACCCGCTGCTGCGGTATCTCTAAAGCGTGTATTTACGTACATGGCAGAGCCAAAAAACCTGAGCGTACCTTGGGGATAGGCAGTTGATGAGCTAAGATAAGAAGAAGCCAATAACGCTCCTGGGATAGAGGCATCGCCCACCAGAACGGGTCTGATAGCGAAGTTATTAAGTTCATTTGCTTCATCGATATCATCTGGTTCATCAATAACAACCTTGATGGGATAATATTCAGGAGCAATAAAAATGTGCTGCAAGGAAACAGAACGGACACTTTGAGCCGGCAAATAATTAATATTGCTTTCAAAGATCAATTCATCTTCTTCATAGAAAGTTACCGGAACATCATAAGCCGGGAAATCGGAAGAATTATGCACCTGGGCGGTTATATTGATCTCCTGTCCCACAGCCGGGTTGTTATCTGAGAACGAGATATCGTTAGCGTAAATTGAAAGGTCGAGATAGTCATTTGTTACATTTGGTCCGGTGCGATATATTGTGGCTTCTCCTCCGGCAGGATTTCCCCTTTCATCATAGGCAAAGAACTTGTATCCTAACACGGAATTAACCGGCAATGTGGTGATAAATGAATACTCCTTACCCCCGGCATAATCATTATCATCCGGATCAACTTCCACAAGGGGCATCAATATTTCTCCAGGATCGATAAAATCACCATCGGAATTTTTATCAATACCTACCTGAGGAAATCCCTGCAAAGGTGGCTCATTATCAGGGTCTGAATAAATTATCCGATATTCAAAAAACTCACCCGGAGCTCCCACCTGCGGATTAACGCCATGGTTGCCATTAAAACCTTCTGTTTCCAGATAAGTTATACTTGGCTGGGCTGAAGGGTAATAACCCGAACCATTTAAGATTATATCCTGAGATCCTGCTTCGCTGCTGAAATTGATCAAGCAGTTATACAGCGTAAGTTCGGTGGGATAGAAACCAACAGAAACAGAATTGCTTTGTCCTGCGGGTAATAGAAAGGAATTTTCTGAGAGAGTGAAATGCTCATCAGAAATAGAACCGGCTGACACGGTAATATCCAGATTTCCGGTATTAGAAATAACTAAACTGGCAATAGAACCTGTGGGGATGGGGCTTTGTCCAAAATCATACGAAGTCCAGTTGAAGCTCCAATCCGGAGTTGGGGCTACTCCATTAGCTGTGATAGGAATAGAATATGTTCCATAATTTGTATCGATAATAAATTCACTGCTATAGAAGATAGTCTGATCTGGCGAGAAGCTTAAATTTACTAAAAGTGAGCTGCTGTTTGTGATCTCCAGGTTTTCATAAGTACCCATTACAAAGGGTTCTCCGGCGTCAATTGAATATACTGTCAAAGGAGTGTCACCAGTATTTGAGAGCATCACTACGATATCAGCAGTTTGGTTGATAGTGACATCTCCAAAGTCGATGGGATTTGGGTTTACTACTAATTCAGCTTCGCCGGTCCATCCGCCTTCATTATATAATTCCAGAATCTCCAGCTCTGTAAGTGGATGATCATAGATCCGGATATCATCAATTTTTCCTTTGTGGAAAAAATGATATGGACCATCATTGCAATAGCCAATACGGAGATTAAAATTGTGAGATATAATTGTACTGACTGAAGTGGTATCCGCTACCAAGATACCATCCACATAGAGCCTTACTCCAGTTTCATCTGTAGTGCCGTCCCAGGTTCCTGTCACAAAGTGCCACTGATCGTTATTAATCTCGATCACTTCTTCATTCCACAAACTCCATCCCTGTGAACTATGAGGATATTTAGCGAAACTCATCGATTCATTTGTGTGCTTTAACAAAAATCCATGTCCATATCCACCATGATTATAGGTGGTTGACACAATAGTTCCTGTCATGTCAGCATAATCATTAGATTCCTGATCAGTTTTTATCCAGGCGGTAATCGTACAGGCTCCATTAATTACTGTATCATAGGTATTTATCCAGTCATTTTCGCCATCAAAATCATATGCGGAAGCCGGATTACCAAATCGATCCGTGGTAAGAGCAGCGCCATTAACGCTGCCGTGGTTTGAATTAGTGCTTTCATCCATAGCATTGCCATTGAAGGGATAAAAGGCAATTAATCCATATTCGAGATCTATGTCCACCATGATGTAGTTTTCTTTGATTTCTGTATCTATTTCATCATCATCAGTAACCGTCAATGAGACAGAATAGGTTCCTGGTACACAGTATTGCCAGGTTGGATGAGGTTCATAGGAATCAATAATGCCATCGCCGTCAAAATCCCATTCCCAGGAATCAGGCACACCGCTGGAGAGGTCAGTAAACTGCACAGGTTCAGAAACACAGGCTACAATTGGTTCTGCCATAAAATTTGCGTGCAATGGCGGCAATATTTGCAAAAACACTTCCAGTATCACCCCGGGATTTCCGCTGACCCAGATGATATCTTCTGAGGAATATGTAGGCGAATTATCCACGAAAAAGGAAAGTGCATCTCCAGATTCTGCCCCTTCATCTTCAGGAGTATTCGGATCATCTCCATACACATGGATATAGCCAAAAAAACCTGCAGTGGTAACTTCAAACTCACCGCAGATGATACCATCGGGGTCTTCCACGCGAAAAGCTGTGCCTGGTGCAACGGGTTCGCCATCGATTTCCATATAGCCATAATAATCGCTCCACCAGGGAGTTGGCGTAAGCCGCATTTCTTCTGCCTGCAATGAGATCATACCCATGCTCAGCAGCAGTAGCAACAACAGCAATTTTATTCTGAGCTTTTTTATAAATCTCATCATAACCTCTACTTGAGCAACAGCATTTTGTTCACAGACTGATAATTTCCTGCAACTAACTTATAGAAATAAACACCGCTGGCAGCAGGATTTCCACTTGTGTCTTTTCCATTCCATACATAGGAATGCAGATCAGCTTCTAATTTTTTATCAACCACGGTAAATATTTTCTGGCCTTTTAGATTATATATCTCTAAAAGTACCTGAGAAGCTTCTGCCAGGTTAAATCTGATTTCAGTTTCCGGATTAAAGGGATTGGGATAATTACCCAGCAGACAGGTATTAGCTGGTATTTCGTCGATATCTCCACCGGAGGGGTTCGTCAGACAATTCAGATTTAGATTTGTGATAATACCGGGATTTCCACTTTGCCAGATACCTGTTTCTTCCGCCATCACTCCATCAATTTCAAAGCAGATGATGTCTCCTGAAATTGCGCCCTCATCATTTTCTGTGGCAGGGTCATCACCATATATATGCATAAAGCCATATTGCCCATCCGTAGAAACTGTGAATTCTCCACAGATCACACCATCAGGATCAATTGCTGATACTTGAGTACCTGCTGGAAGGGCTTCATCTTGATAAGTAATTTGCCCATAAAAATCGCTCCACCAGGGAGTTACGACCACATCATCACGCGTCTGCGGGTAGAATGGCACAATATCAATCTTTCCGGCTTCGGCGCCAGCCAGGATAAGCGGCTCATACATACCTCGAATTGAATAATCCAATATGTCAAAATAACCCAGATTCACCCAGTATCCCAAGCCATTTTCCAAAGTTAACAGATCGCTGAAAGGGCTGCCTGGCTCATAGGTCATGGCACCATTATCAAATCCGCTGGCAATAATCAGGTTATTATAAATGCTGGCAAAGCCGTCTTCAATTGCCCTTTCGTCTTCCGGAAGATAGGAAGTAAGATTCCAGCCGGCTTCCAGATACATTGTTGTGGTATCATAAAACTTACTGCCACATACAGGCAGTTCTGCCGCTTCATCAAGTTTTATCCAGTAGCCATGATAGGGGTCAAGAGACAACAGGTCGCTGAACTGTGGCAATTCGGGATCATAGGTACGGGCGCCATTTGCTCCGCCGTCTCCCCAGTTCAAATCAAAACTGCTTACCTGCCGGTAATTGCCGTCAAGCGGGGTAAGCATTTCTGCAATATCATCATCCGCCGGCAGCATAGCAAATGAGAAAAGATTCCAGCCAGCATTCAAAGAGACAACGTCTTCCTTTTGCGCTGCCAGATCGATATTTAATATAGCATTGTTCTGGGTCCAAACCGGGGCATCCCCGCCGGTATATTGTGCTGGAAAATCATTTATATAAAAAGTGAGAGTCTCTCCCGGATTTGCTCCCTCATCTATCATACCGGTGGTGGTGTCATCAGCATAGATATGCATAAAGCCAAACGAGCCGGAAGTATGAACCTGATAAATTCCGCAGACAATACCATCTGTATCCTTGGCTGTAATAATATCACCGGTTCGCACAGGTAAATCGTCAAACATAGTATTTGAGCTATAGACATTCACCTGCTCGGGTGAGGGTAAAGCCTGGTAAACACGAGTTAGGTTAAAAGCCAGCCCCAGTAATGGGATATTCACATTGTTAACAATGCGGGGATAATAGTCACGCGCAAATGCTCGCACATCATAAATTCCTGATTCCAGACCGTAAATGGCAAAATAGCCGTCGGTGAAAGTGGATATTTCTTCAACCAGTGTTGTGTCGTTCCAAACTTCGATAGTAGCTGGAAAAATGATCTCTCCCTGAGTATTGCGAACCACGCCGGAAAATTCTGAAGCATTTTCTTCCAGAACCTGCATGCTGACAGGTAATACAATTGATGAATTGCCTGGATCATTGCTGGTGAGAGTGAGTTCTGTGATGAAAACTGAATCTGCTGGAAGCCCTACTGCACAAAAACTCAAGATGACGTTCATATTTTCTTCCGGCTCTACTGTACCTGATACAGGCAGAATATTCAGCCATGAAACACTTCCTGTAGTTTCAATACTATACCCAAGTGTTCCCAGTCCCTGATTACCGATATTAAAAGCACGATTGCCAGATCTTCCAGTGGGCAAAGTGATATTAACCTGTTCCACATTGAGGTTGATTTCAGGAGCATCGGCAACTGCCAGAGCACCTGCCTGATCCGGCGTGTAAAAGTTTGTGGTGCCTTGACCAGCCATATTGCCGTCAAGGTCTGCGTATACCCAGTTTTCACCGCCTGTGGTGGAAAACCTGAAGGCATAATCAAATGCTCCCGGTTCGATAACTGTCAGCGTGCCCACATATCTGTCCATTGTGCCGTCTTCACTATCATTCAAATAGAACGCATCTGTCCAGCTCCAGTTATCCCCCGGATATGAGCCATCGGCACCAAAACCAAGCTGAGCAGTTACAAGCTCTCCCTGTCCCACACCATCAGTAACTTCCGGCTCATATACCAGTCCATATATATTACAGGTCGGAAAGCCCATAGTAGCATATACTGCCGCAGGAGATTCAAGCTGTACGAAGTCTGGAACTGTGGGCATCTGTTCCCAGATTGCCACTTCGTCAATGTACCAGCCGTCACTTGTATAATCCCATCTGTCATCTATATAAAATCTGATGAGAACATCTTCTCCACCATAGGATGAGATATCAATCTGCACATGCTGCCATTCATCAGGCCAGCCAGCATT
>CAZRXY010000124.1:0-38175 GCA_964604155.1 uncultured Candidatus Cloacimonadota bacterium
ATACCTCCCAATTGAGACCTCCCGGATGTGCGTTTGCTCTCCGGGATGGTCGACCAAGGATAATACAACCTAATACTTTATTTCCCAGTTAATTAGAACTACGATAAATTCAAAAAACAGGGGGATGCCTGTCATTTACCTGATTCCTGGCATACACTCGAATTTTTTTTGTGCATGGCTCAAATCACGGTGGACAGTGATCGGTGATAAGTGAGAGAAAAATGAGATTATACTAAAATCATTAGCCCCGGATTTGCACGGATTTATTTAATATATTCATAAGTGAACACTATTGGTTTGTGACTCATCGATGATAATTAATGTTTCGGGTTTGTTTTGATCAGACCTGATGGAATGGAGACTTTTTGTGGCTGGGAGTGGAAATTTTATTTGCAAGAGGAAGAGAATTCAGACCAGGATTGTCCGGCATTTGCAGAATAAATTGCCAAAAAATATAAAAGGTGCATATATATACGCCAAAAAACGAAAAAGTGTGGCAAACACAGGATAAAGCTATATATATTAACTACATACGGCGTAACTTTAGTGCCACACTTTGTTTTTGTTTTAGTGTAACATGTTATTATTGTTCACTTTATGTGCAGGAGAGAGTGTGGCAGGCTGTCACTTGAATGTAAAAATGATTTGCTTAGCAAGTGAACTGTGATGGGTGATGGGTAGCCTCGTGCTTTTTGGCTGGGGATCATGTGTCGTTTTCCTAATGTGGATTTATCCCTGGGGTTCTGGAGAAATCAGGATGGTGGTTGAAACTCGTATCAGTCCCTTTTCCAGTGGTTTTACCCATGGCTATTATGGAAAAATCCTTTTTCAGGGTGATAATAAATTTGCGCGGGACATTCAATGTAATTCCCTTATTACCAATAACCTATCATATTGGTTGGTTAGATAAAGGGGTGGGGATGCCAGTTATCTTCCTGATTCAGCCTGTTTTCCAGAACATTTATATATTAATCCACGTTGGCTCTGCGGGGTGTTTGATTTTAAAGTGTATCTTCCCCAGAATTTCTCACTTGACCATAATTTGGGGTGTTTGAATTTTACTCTATGAAGAAGAAATATTTTATAACGGGTATCTTGATAGTGGTCGGCATATTTATGGAGCTGATTGCCGGTGGTGGATTCAGAGATGGTCCCTATGTGTTTTATGAGAAAGATCAGGTGGTTAGCGTAAGAATATCTGGTAACGAAGTGATCAGGGATACTCTATCGGCTGTGGAAGAAGGCTCGTATTATCTGAGTATTGTGGAAGGCATAGAAGCTTGCGTACCTTTAAAAAGCGGTTTTGCAAAGCCTGAGGCGACTTATGAATTACCCTTAAAATTTATGGTGATCAGTGATATTCATGGCAATCTGTCTGGTCTAAGGGAGCTATTGCTTTCCGGGGAGGTGATAGATTCTGATAATAATTGGGTTTATGATGGCTGGCTCATCATCGATGGAGATGTACAGGACCGTGGAGAGGAGGTGACGGGTTGTTTCTGGCTATTGTATCATCTTTATTTGCAGGCAGAAGAATCACCGGCTGGCAAAGTGCTGTTTCTTTTGGGTAATCATGAGAATATGAGTATAGCAGAGCGTATTCACGTTGTAGAGGGGAAATACAAAAACACCTGTGATTTGCTGGGGATAACCTATAATGAGCTTTATGGAGCGGAGACATTTCTGGGCAGATGGATCAGGAGCTGGCACACGGTGCTGACACTTGGAGATCAATTGATCGTGCATGGCGGGATAGCCGGCGAATTCACAGAAAGGTTTTTTGAACTCCAAACCGCCAATATGCTTGTTTATGACTATTATCAGGGAGATTCAAGGATGAATGAAAATCTGCAATTTCTTTTTGGCAGAAATGGTCCTTTCTGGTACCGTGGCTATTTTAGTGCTGAAGACAAATGGCAGCCTACTTCTGCTGGCAGCCTGGAAAATATTTTCAGGCAGTATAAGGTGAGTAAAATAATTGTGGGTCATACTTCATTTGATGATATCAAATATGCCTGGGAGGGAAAGGTTATTGCTATAGATGCCGGTTTGAAGTATCAGAAATCGGGTGAAGCACTCATTTATGAGCGGGGTAAATATTTTGTGCTTGCCTCTTCCGGCGAAAAATTGGAATTAGTCCCTTAGAAAAAAGCTGAGGTGTCGATAGTGGAAATACCAAAATCTTTTGCCAGTGACAATAATTCCGGGGTGCATCCCCGCATTATGCAGGCACTTAATGAAGTAAATACGGGTCATTATACGGGTTATGGAGATGACCCCATCACTTTCCGAGCGATAGAGAAATTTAAAGAACTGCTTGGTGAACAAATTGAGGTGTTTTTTGTCTATAACGGCACAGGTGCCAATACAGTGATCCTTAATACGGTTACCCGCAGCTATCATTCCATTATCTGTGCCCAGACCAGCCATGTGAACGTAGATGAATGCGGAGCACCTACAGCAATCACGGGCTGCAAGCTGGAATTTGTTCCTGCAATTGATGGCAAGCTCACGCCGGAGCTGGTGCAAAGTATGCTGCACGGGATAGGGTTTGAGCATCATTCTCAGCCTAAGGTGGTATCGATCACACAATCCACGGAATTAGGCACACTCTATTCGCTGAATGAGCTTAAGGTCCTTGCCGAATTCTGCCATGAGCAGGACCTGCTTCTCCATCTGGATGGAGCGCGGATATCTAATGCTGCGGCAGCTCTGGATTGCACATTCAAGGAGATGACCACAGATACGGGGATAGACCTGATGTCATTTGGCGGCACCAAAAACGGTATGATGTTCGGCGAAGCCGTAGTATTTTTCCGTCCTGAGCTGGCAATTGATTTCAAGTATTTCAGGAAGCAGAATATGCAGCTTCATTCCAAAATGCGCTATATATCGGCACAATTTCTGGCTCTTCTTGATGAAGACTTATGGCTCGCAAATGCCAGCCATTCCAATGATATGGCAAAAAAGCTGTACAACGAATTAAAGAAGATATCCGGGATAACTATTACACGTAACTGCTATGTAAATTCAGTATTTGCTATTCTCCCACCTCAGGTGATTCCCAGGTTACAAAAAAAATACTTTTTCTATATCTGGGATGAGGATATCAACGAAGTCCGCTTTATGACAACCTTTGATACCACTTTTCAGGATATCGGCAATTTTATCACAGCCTTGAAAGAAGAACTCACCTGCATCTGACGAAGCCTATACAACTTAAAATATCCCTTTACAAATTCAATAAAATAATTAGTTTAATCATAAATAGATATAAAGAAATAAGGAGAGCTTATGAAAGTATCGCAAAAGATAGAGCATCTGCAGCAACGAGAGGCACAGATAAAAGAAATGGGTGGTGCAGCCGGAATAAAAAAGCAGCACGACAAGGGCAAATTAGATGCGCGGGAGAGAATTGATTATTTCTTTGATTCCGGCACATTCCGTGAGATAGATATGTTCGTGAAGCATCGCTCCACCAATTTTGATATGACAGAAGTGGATATACCTTCGGATGGCGTGGTGGTTGGTCATGGAATGGTCAATGGGCGCCCCGTTTTTGCTTATTCTCAGGATTTCACTTCCCGCGGTGGTTCATTGGGCGAGATGCACGCAGCCAAGATTTGTAAAGTGATGGATTTGGCTGCCAGAGCAGGTGTGCCGGTAGTGGGCATCAATGATTCCGGTGGAGCTCGTGTGGAAGAAGGTGTGCAGGCACTCAAGGGCTACGGCGAAATATTTTTCCGAAATTCGCGCAGTTCCGGAGTGATCCCTCAGATTTCCGCTATAATGGGGCCCTGTGCCGGTGGGGCTGTGTATTCACCTGCCATGACAGACTTTGTTTTCATGGTAAAAAATACCAGCCACATGTTTATCACCGGACCGCAGGTGATAGAAGCAGTGACAGGCGAAAAGACTACTTTTGAGGATTTAGGTGGTGCTATGGCACATAATTCCAAATCCGGAGTAGCTCATTTTGCCTGCGACACTGATGAAGAGGCTCTTGATCAGATTAAGCACCTGCTGAGCTTTCTTCCTTCTAATAACCTGGAAGATCCGCCTTATGCAGATCTGGGTGATGATCCGCAGCGAGATTGCCCGGAGCTGGATAGCATCGTGCCTGATAACCCACAGCAGCCCTACGACATGAAAGATATCATAAAATCTATTGTAGATGCGGGAGAATTTTTTGAGCCGCATCAGTATTATGCCGAGAATGCAATTATCGGTTTTGGGCGTCTTAATGGACGCAGCGTGGGCATTATTGGCAATCAGCCTCTTTTTCTTGCTGGCTGCCTCGATATTGATGCCTCAGATAAAATTTCACGCTTTATCCGGTTTTGCGATGCCTTTAATATCCCCATGCTCACGTTTGTGGATGTGCCTGGCTATCTACCCGGGACGCAGCAGGAATGGGGAGGTATTATCCGGCATGGTGCCAAATTACTCTGGAGCTATGCTGAGGCTACAGTGCCTAAGCTTACCGTGGTAACGCGGAAAAATTACGGTGGCAGCTATATTGCCATGTGCTCGCGTCATCTTGGAGCAGATATGGCTTTTGCCTGGCCCTCAGCCGAGATAGCTGTAATGGGGGCTCAGGGTGCCGTGAATATAATCAGCAGTTATCGTAAAGAGATTAAGGCTGCTATAGACCCTCAGTCTAAAAGGCAGGAGAAGATAGAGGAATATGAGGAAGCATTTGGCAATCCCTATCTTGCCGCAGAGCGAGGTTATATTGATGCGGTGATAAGACCTTGCGAAACGAGGAAGAGATTGATAGACGCTCTGGAGATAATGTGTACCAAGCGTGAAGCACTGCCTCCCAAGAAACATGGTAATATACCAGTTTAGGCGATAAAATGGATGAACTCAGGAAAAAGAAATTAAGAGCTGCTCTGGTAGCAATTGCCTATTACCTTGAAGAAGAGGAAGCTGAAGCAAAAAATGATAATAAGACCAATCTCTGGGTACGTAGCGGACGCGAGACTACGATGAATAACCGCTACCTTGTTCAGATGAGGAATTTTAGAAGATAATTAATTGGAGGATAGCTAATGAAATACGATAAACATGGCGTTTTGGAAATGCGTGAAATGCGTTATGGATCAGACCGACCGGTGGCGGACAATCCTGTAAAAATCCACGACCTCACTTTTCGTGACGGGCATCAGTCGCTTTTTGCCACCCGTGGCAGAACCGAAGATATGCTGCCTGTGGCAGAAATGATGGATGAAGTGGGTTTTTATGCCATGGAGGTTTGGGGTGGTGCCACTTTTGACACGATGCATCGCTTCCTGGCAGAAGATCCCTGGGAGAGAATAAAAATCCTTAAGAAATACATGAAGAAAACCCCTTTTTCGATGCTGCTGCGGGGACAAAATCTTGTAGGATACAGAAATTATGCCGATGATGTAGTGGAAGCCTTTGTGCAGCGTTCCTGCGATAACGGCATAGATTTTTTTCGCGTGTTTGACGCACTAAATGATTTTAGAAATTTTGAAGCTGCAGCCCGGGTAATCAAAAGAAATCAAAAACACCTCGAAGGCACAATCTGCTATTCACTCACAGAAATGAGAATGGGCGGAGATACTTATAATATAGATTATTACCTTAGTAAGGCAAGGGAACTATCAGATTTGGAGGTGGATTCTATCTGCATAAAAGACATGGCAGGAATTGTGGCTCCCTATGATGCCTACAATCTGGTAAAGGAGCTTAAGGCAATAACGGATATTCCAATTCATCTGCATACTCATTTCACCTCAGGTATGGGTGATCTGGCTCTTTTTAAAGCCGTAGAGGCTGGCGTGGATATCATCGATACCTGTATGTCACCCTATGCTTACCGTACTTCGCATCCGGCTCTGGAGCCTCTTGTTATCTCTCTCATGGGCACAAACCGTGATACCGGCTTAGATATCAAATTACTTGCCGATATCAGCAAAGAAATGGAAAAAGCTATTCCCAAATATCTACATTTTGCCAATAATACAAAATATTCTATTATTGATACTAATGTTATTCTACACCAGACACCCGGCGGCATGCTCAGTAACCTCGTAAACCAGTTAAGGCAGATGGATGAGCTTGATAAGCTCGATGCTGTATTTGAAGCCTTGCCCAAAGTACGACTTGATCTTGGTCAGGTACCTTTAGTTACTCCCACCAGCCAGATTGTTGGTATTCAGACAGTCAATAACGTGCTCCATGATAAAGAAGAAGCCTATTCTCAGATCACTCAGCAGGTAAAAGATCTTTGTTATGGGCTTTACGGCAAAACCACTTTGCCGATCAATCCTTTAGTACAAAAGAAGGCACTAAAGGATTATCCTCGCGGGGAAACTCCCATCACCTGTCGACCTGGCGATGAACTGGAACCAGAATTGGCAAAAGTGAAAGAAGAAACCAAAAGCCTGGCAAAAAATATTGATGATGAACTAATTGTAGCTCTCTATCCTTTAACCGGGAAGAGATTCCTCAAATGGAAATATGGTCTGGAAGAGATACCATCTGAGGCTAAGCCAAAATCCCTTGACGACGTTAGAAAAGAAGAAGAACTGATCAAAAAAGCTCTTTCGGGTGAACTTGACTTTTCTTCGAGGAAACCATCAGGTGTGCCTGTCAGGGCTTTTGAAGTCTATATTGATGGCGAGTTATTCAAAGTTGAAGTTGCGGATTCTCAAAAACAGATTCGTACAGCTGCGGGAAAACACGCCTCTCCTGCTAAGAAGGAAGAGATTTCGGCTGGCGAAAAAACTCTCACGGCACCTATCCCGGGAATGATAACCGAAATCAGGGTCAAGATTGGTGATCAGGTTTCCGCAGGAGATGCCGTTATCGTTCTGGAAGCCATGAAAATGTTCAATAATCTTGATGTAAAATTCTCCGGAACAGTGAAAGAAATCAAAGTGGAAGTAGGAGAATCTGTAGGGAAAGGCGATGTGCTTATAATCTTTGGGTAAAGGAATCCAGAGCATTTTTCAGCACAAAAAAAGAATTCACGCCCAGCAATATCCTAAAGCTGGGCGTTTTATAATTATCTATCTCTCTATCACTTATCGTAGCGTTTGGCTCGGAATCATTTGACATGACAAGCGGGTAAAATTTTCCTGAACTAATATAGATTTTTAGTTTCTTTTGCAAGATTTTATCAGCAATGTATTAATGCTGATAATGGTTGTAGAAAATTCAGGATGCTAAATTAGAGGAGTTTCTATGATCGCCTTTGATTATGAACAGGTTATTGAATTACTGGAAGACAAAAGGCTTGAGGAATTAAAAAACCTTTTTGAGGACAAGCACCCGGCAGATATCGCCGAACTTATAAATGAAACACCACAAGAATATCATTTCACACTTTTTTCCCTTCTTGAGCCTGAAATTGCCTCGGATGTTCTTTCTGAGATTCACGATGAATTCCGTCAGAACATTCTGGAAAATACCGATTCTCAAAGGCTGGTTAATATAATCGATGAGATGGAAACTGATGAAGCGGTAGATATGCTTTCAGAACTTGATGATGATGTTTCGCAGGATGTGCTTGCAGCTCTGGATGATGAAGACCGAACCAATTATACAAAACTCCTCACCTATTCCGAAGAATCTGCCGGTGGTCTTATGCAGACCGAGATCATCGCAGTTAAAAAGAATTTTACCCGAATTCAGGTGATTGATTACATCAGGCAGAATTATGAAGAAGTAGAAAATATTCATCTTGTTTATGTAGTAGATGACCGTAATAGACTAGTGGGAACTCTTGATGTAAGCCGTCTGCTCATGGCTTATGATAATACTGTAATTGCAGATATTATGGATACTTCATTCATCGTTGCCGATGTGGAAATGGATCAGGAAAATGTAGCTAATCTTTTCCGTAAATACGATATGTATGTGCTCCCGGTTGTTGATAAGAAGAATCGCCTTTTGGGTCGCATCACCGTAGATGATATCATCGATGTTATGGATGAAGAAGCTACCGAAGATGCTTATAAGATGGCGGGACTTAATGAAGAAGACCGCGTATTTACCCGCCCGATGAATTCTGTGAAGAAAAGATTGCCCTGGCTCGTAATAAATCTTATCACCGCTATTATCGCTGCTTCCGTTGTAGGGGTATTTCAAGAAACTATTGCCAGATTAAGTATTCTGGCTGTGCTTATGCCAATTGTCGCCGGTATGGGCGGAAATGCCGGCACGCAGACTCTTACTGTGATCACACGAGGTATTGCGCTGGGAGAGCTTACAATTCACAACAGCTTTCGAGCTATAATAAAAGAATTAACTGTGGGATTTATCAATGGGGTTGCTTTGGGTTCACTTGTCTGTCTAACTGCCTATCTTCTGCGCTTTGATCCACGAATTGGTATTATTCTGGGCATTGCTATGGTCTGTAATATGTTCATTGCAGGGCTGTTTGGCTCTATGATCCCGGTTCTGCTAAAAACCTTGAGAGTAGATCCTGCTCTTGCCTCCGGAGTAATTATCACAACTCTCACAGATATCAGTGGATTTGCCTCATTCCTCGGTTTGGCAACTATTTTTATCAAGTAGCTGTCATATCCCGAATTTTTTTGTGCATAGCCCCAAAATAATTCGGGGGTATGCTGGCAGGCTAACTTAAAACCTTGACTAATTCGCCACATCAACAGATTTGGGAACTGCTTAGTAAAACAGGCAGTGGAGGATTATATGGATTATTTTTTAACGGAAGACCAGATAGAATTACAAGAGCTGGCGAGACAGATAGCAGAAGAGAAAATAAAACCTGTAAGAGCGAAATATGATGAGGAGAATAAGTTTCCACATGAGATAGTGGAAATTTTCAAGCAAACAGACCTTTATTCAGTTTTAGTACCGGAGGAATACGGGGGGATATCGGGTAAAGTTACAGATCTGGCGATAGTAATGGAAGAGCTGAGCCGTGTGTGTGGCGGGATAGCACTTGCCTTTGGCGGTTCCGGTCTGGGGATGGATCCTATTTTACTTTCTGGTTCTGAGGAGCAGAAGCACAAGTGGTTACCGTTGATAGCCTCAGGAGAGAAGCTTGCAGCTTTTGCGCTCACCGAGGCAAATGCCGGTTCTGATGCAGGGGCAATAGAAACTACAGCTCAAAAAGATGGGGATTATTATATTCTTAACGGCACCAAGCAGTGGATCACAGGTGGTGGAGAAGCTGATATTTACACGGTATTTGCCATGACTAATAAAGAAAAGGGACCTCGCGGGGCTTCATGTTTCATAGTCGAAAAGGGTATGGAAGGCTTTAGTTTTGGCAAGAAAGAAGATAAAATGGGGATTCGCGGTTCATCTACCACAGAATTAATACTTGATAATGTTCGAGTGCCGCTTGAGAATCTGGTAGGTCGGGAGGGTACTGGATTTATGACAGCGATGAAGACCTTTGATGTCTCGAGGCCTATGGTCGGTTCTCAGGCGCTGGGAATAGCCCAGGGTGCTTATGAAGAGGCTGCCTCATATGCCAAGCAGCGTAAGCAGTTTGGCAAGCCAATAGCTTCATTTCAGGCAATTCAATTCATGCTCGCAGATATGGCAACCCAGATAGAGGCTGCGCGATCGTTGATTCGCCAAACTGCCAGAATGATAGATTCGGGCTGCAAAAAATTCTCCAAAGAATCTGCGATGTGCAAAGTGTTTGCCAGTGATGTAGCAATGAAGGTTACCGTGGATGCTCTTCAGATACTTGGAGGATACGGCTATATGAAGGAATACCCGGTGGAAAAGATGATGCGTGATGCCAAAATCACACAAATCTACGAAGGAACAAATCAGGTACAGCGAAACATCATTGCCTCAAATCTTTTGAAAGAATTTTAGAAAAAAAATAGAATTACCAAGGGGGCTGCCCATCAGGTAGCCCCTTTCTTAATTATGGACATAGTAGCAATAATTTTTATTGCCCTTGGGCTGGCGATGGATGCCTTCGCGGTATCAATTTCCGCGGGTATATCCATTGAGCAGAGACATCTTGCCCATGCCTTCAGGATTGCTCTCTATTTCGGTGGGTTTCAGGCAGTGATGCCCATAGCTGGCTGGCTGCTCGGTTTTTCATTCGCCCAATTAGTAAATTCATTTCAGCATTGGATAGTATTTGCCATTCTTGCCGGCATCGGCATAAAAATGATAGTGGACAGCGGTGCAAGTTGCCAGACTTCCAAGGATTATACTTCTCACAAGACACTTCTTATGCTGGCAATTGCCACCAGTATTGATGCATTTAGTGTGGGATTGAGCTTTAGCCTGATCAATATCAGCATTATAATGCCTGTAATTATTATTGGAATCGTTACTTTTTTTGTTTCTATTATCGGCGTATATACCGGCAAGATTACCGGATGTCTTCTGAGGCAGCGTGCCGAAATCTTTGGCGGTGCTCTTTTAATTATCATCGCCCTCCGCATACTTATCACCGCTTTATTAAAATAATCAGCCTCATAAGGTAATATTTTCTTGACTGGAAAACATTGATTGCGAATTTAAATATCAAATAAACTACGTTTACGTAGGAGGTTATTTATGAAGAAAATTATTATGATTATTTTATTTATCGGGTTATGCCTGATCCCCGTTTTTGCTGGAAGTTCGCTTGCCAGTTACGCTGAAATGCAAAAGAGACAGGAAACGCCATACCTGCTCCACAATGCTGAATGCGTTAGCTTTGATGGCGTTATCTGGACTAGGAATTATGGAATGAAAGAATACTTTATATCACTATCTATGAAGGATATTAAATCCGGATTACTTAATCTGCGTAGCGATGGCACGACTATCGGCAGACACCGGCTGGTAAAAATTGAGCTAAATGACGAATCAAGGAATATACTGGAAGGGTTCTCCGTGAAAATCCCACCGGCTTATCCATTCAGTGAGATCAACGTTTTATTGCCGGATATCTATTATCGACAATTACAAATTCCCTGTGAGCTACTCGATTATGATGTAACCCGAAAGCCGGAGAGCGGCAGAACTGGGAGCAGGGAGGTTATATATGAGCAGGGCTTTGAAGAAAACCTTGGCAATGAATACGAAATAGACGGCTGGTTAGATCAGCCTCACATAATAATCAGAAATATCTGTTGGGGAATAGTGGATTGTGCTTCTTATGATGGTGACAGGTCGCTCTGGTGTGCCGCTGATCTCTATGCAGCCGGCTGGTATAATTACCCACCAACTCCTTGCTCTTCTTATACGAACTGGATTTGGTCATATTTTGCCCGTTTAGAGACAATTGATGTCACCGTAGCGGAAGAGCTTGTTTTTGAATGGTGGTCTGCCTATGCGGCAGATCCTGCCGGAGTGGGGGATTGGTGCAGAGTTTACGTGATTGATTATCCTACCACAGACTGGACATTGATCGCAGAATACAACGGCTATCAGCCATGGGTAGATTTTCAGCTTGAGCTCGAAGGCATGTCAAATTTTGCCTATTATTTTGATTTCGAATCTGATGAAATGGAGTTTTCTGGTGGAGTTTACCTTGATAATATCAGTATCTATAACATGATCCCAAATCTGACTTATGGTGAAGAAAGTGCCATAGAATATCCTTATGATTATAGTACTCTGGAGCCGCATAATCTTCGTTATGCCTACGAGATATTAAATGACAGCAACGTGGATGTGGAAGACAGCTTCGAAGTGGAATTTCTGCTTTCGCTCGATAATGAATATTCCACAGATGACGATAATTTTACGTTAGGTGAGGTTATCATCAGCCAGACAATACCTGCTGGCGAATCCATTCTTGATGAGATTGTTTTTAATCTTGATACCGTGAATATCCCCGGGGTAGGCAGCCTCCCCGAAGACGATTACTATGTGATGTTCTTTATTGATTCTCAAGAAGAAATTGATGAATCTGATGAAGAAGATAACCTGGCAGTTACTTCCGGCACTATCGCCTATGGCACCTGTAACCTTATTGCGGGAGACCAGTGCTCAGTTACCTATCCTGCCACTGCCAATAGCAGCCAGCTACAGATAGATGCGCAGGTGATTAACGATGGAAATGAGCCTACTAATGACTACTTTGAAATAGGATATATGCTTTCTGCCGATGATGATATTACTACAACGGGTGACAATTATACTTTAGGTTATGGCACTATAAGCCAGGTGCTGCAGCCCGGTGCTTCTGCTTATGATACTTTTACTATAGACCTGGAAGATACGGAAGTGCCTGTTGACGATTACTGGGTTTTTATCTTCATCGATGTCAATAATGCAATATCCGAATCAAATGAGAATGATAACGTGTGGCTATCTGATGCTGAAATTGATTATACCGGAGCTGCCTATCTCACCCTTGATCCCACTGATCTGCAGTTTGAAGCTGCTGGCGGAGCGCAAAGCATAGACCTTTCATCTAATATTGCCTGGCTAGTGACAAATTCCAGTTCCTGGTTCAGCGTATCTCCGCTCACAGGCAGCGGTGATAATACTCTGGTAGTAAATTGCCTAGAAAACACAGTTCCCACGCCGCGAACTCAGTCTTTCACTGTCTCAGGAGGCAATATAACCGTTACGGTAATTATAGATCAGGAGGCTGGCACAAATATTAATTATGGGGATGTGAATGATAGCGGTGACGTGGATTCTTATGATGCTGCCCTCACTTTGCAATATGTGGTGGGAATTCCCACGGGCATTGATCCGTTTCCAGTTATAGTTGCTGATGTGGACGGAAATGGCGAAGTTTCTGCCTATGACGCCGGCTTGATCATGCAGTACGTGGTGGGCATCATCAATAGCTTTCCGGTAGAAAATATTAGAAGAGAGGATGATTCAGGTGGAAGCGAGGAATAAGAAGGACAATATGAGCGGATAATTACTGAAGGCAGGGAGTAAATATTGTCTATTGTAACTGGATTGCAGCAGAGCTTCCGGTTTCGGTTTAGGGATTCATTCTTTGGCGTCCTCGTTCTGAGCCTCACAGGCGAATCACACTGATTTTCCTGATTATGAGCATAATTTTATGAGTAGCAATATATAAAGGCTGGTGTGGGTACTTATGTCTTACATGTAGAAAGCGGTCAGCATGTTAAGGAAAAAAGCTTTACATAAAAGGGAGTTAAATTAAATCTGATTCACTGAGATAAGTATGAAAAGATAAGGATATCTGATGAGAAAAGTGATAGTATTATTAGTGTTGTTGTTGTTGTTGTCACTGTCAGCGGAGCAGATAGATTTAAATCGAGCGGGGCTGGCAGAACTTCGGGAATTGCCAATTAGCGAGGAGCAGGCTTTGGCAATCTATGAATATCGCACCTATATCAGTTTTTTTAAGAGTATCTATGATCTTCGAGAAATAGATGAGATAGATCAGGCAACTCTTAACAGACTTAAGCCATTAGTTATTGTATCACATTTTGAGGATAGAGATGAGGCGGCACAGCGTCGAGATGAGATATACTATCTGATTCAGCAGCTTGGTAACAGTGAAGGAATCCAGGAGGGCATGAGTGATATCTGGGAAGATTATTTGATAACGCCTCGTAATGTGAACCGGTTAAGTTTTATGGAACTATTAAATATGCCCAATGTATCGCCATTAGATGCGGTGGTGCTGCGGCGCAGGATAGCGAGGGGAGACAGCGTGGCAGATTACCGTGATATGCGGATGACGCAGGATATCTCCTATTACGGGGCTTCAAATTTGAGGCATTATGTGTATTATGATGAGGCAAAGGAGCGGGATGACCGGCTTTATATTGATCTTCAATTGAAGTATGCAGACAATGTTTACAATGAAGACCCCGAGACGATGTATAAAGAATCAATGATCAATCTATTACCGGCAGGTGAGACGATGACGGGCTGCCCGAGGATCAAGACTCAGAGTTACTGGGGTTTTTTTAATATGGATAATTATGATTACAGTTTAATGACCAAATTGCGGCTAAGATGGGGCAATAGGATAAAAGCGGGCTATATGTATAACAGCAATAGAGGTGAAAATAAGCTGATAGCTATAGAGAGCGGTTCTGCCGCAGACAGCGAAGAATTGCTTCGAGACGGCAAGTATTTTCTGGGATTTGAAGATTATGTTTTTGGAGAAAATTACCTGAAGATTATAGCAGGACATTACAGAGCGACTTTTGGTCAGGGTCTGGTGATGGAGAACACGGATTACTATAGTGCCAGGAAGACGGGTCATGGATTCAGCAAGCGTATAACCGGGATCACACCGGATTTGTCACGCAGTCAGGAATACAATTTAAAGGGTGTGGCAGCGGAATTGAATAATAAGAATATCTATCTGGCAGCATTTTATTCTAATGATAAGAAAGATGCAGTAGTCTATGACAGCAATCATGACGGTGTGATAGATGAGCAGGACGAGCAGATATTTGGATACATCACGATGACCCGCCGCTTTGATAATGATGAATTGCTGGCAGCAGAAGATTATTTTAATAATTATACAGATCCGGGAACCAGCAATCCCTATAGCATACAGATGGCGCCACGTCGTGACTGGCTGGAAGAACAGGTGATAGGTGGGAGGTTTGCCTGGTCGCCGGTTCCAGGCACCGAGCTGGGCGTGAGCGGATATGAATCTTTATATGATAAGGATATAGTGATAGACCCCGATAGTTTGAGAGGATACCTGTTCCGGTCTAATGATGATGCTATCAGCAAGTGGAAAAGCCCGGATAGTGAGATACTGGCATTGTATTCCACCAAGACAGACAGCTATGACAGAGATTACAGGCGTGTATTTGGGCTAGATGGCAGGACAGTGATAGGCAATACCTCTTTTGAAGGCGAATACGCAGAATTGCAGGTAACGGGAAAAGAGCATAAGATTGGTGATGATCCCATGGCAATGGTTATAAGCAGTTATACGCAATGGGACAATCTGTATTTACTAATGCTGTATCGCAATTATGATCTGGACTTTGATAATCCTTATGCAAGGGGTTTCAGCGAGCATCAGAAGTTTGATAATTCTGTGCTTGATAATTATGGCTATACTACAACAAATGCTTTATTAAGCGATTTGTATATAAATTCCGCCCAGGCTCAGGCAGAGCGAGGTGTGTATTTTGAGACGCGTTACCGTTTTCATGAGAAACTCACTTTATCACGGGCATATCTTGATATCTGGGAGCGTAAATGTGATCTGCGTAAAAGTGTAAGATTCCAGGGCGAGCTGGATTTTAGACCAATTTATAAATTGAGCATGAGATTGAAGCATAAGCATCAGCAGAACCGCTATGATGATTTTGCGGAACGGGCAGTATCAATAACCGATGAGACTACTGCCAAGGTTATAGCAAATCTCTCAAATTTTGACAGAATAACATTGGAATACAGATATCTCACAGTGTGGGGACCGCCTTATGTGTATTTGAGCAATGACGGAGCGATTGGTGGAAATAGCAGTGCTCAGGGCACGTCTCGCAGCTATGCAGATTATATCTGCGTGGACTATACGCATAATTTTCACAGTGGGTTAAAGACACAGGGAGCCTTTATGGTATGGGATGGTAATGGTTTATCGCATTGGGACTGGGAAGATATGGAGATCGATTTTTTTGGTGAGGAGGGCTTTAAATTCTGGTTTACAATTCAGGACAAGATTTCAGACAATCTGCATCTGAGCCTTAAGTATAAATACAAGAAGTATAATACCAGGGAATATGAGTTCAGGGCATGGTGGAATGCAGCGCCTGAAGATGCAGTGCCCTGGGTCTATAACAGAGTGCAGAAAGAAGAAAATGCCATCAAGCTGCAGCTTGATTATAAATTTTAAGAAAACTCGGAGGACATAGATGAAGCGAATAATAATAATTTCATTGCTGGTGACGGCAGTATTTTTTTTGAATGCTTATTCGATACTTGATATGAATGGTGGCAACCGCGTATTTAGCGGAGATGCAAGGCTTTTATCGATGGGCTCAGCAGGTGTTTTTAATCCGGGTATGCCAGGTGCTATATCCGAGAATCCTGGTTTGATTGGATATGCTTCAGAAGGCATCACGCTGCAACTTGGCACCTTAATCACGCATAACAGCGAGACGAGAAGTATTCCCATGTACAATTTTTTTGATGGATATATCAATGACGCAAATTATGTGAGCAACAGTGATTTTTATGAAGATTTAACAGGCAGCATCAGCTATAGACATCAGTTAGATAAGGTAGCCGTGGGCATTAATCTGGGCTGGAAGCCGCTGCTGGATTTTAATAGCGATTATGAGGAGCAGGTTCGTAATGATGGTAATACAGATTCGGGCAATTCAGGAGATAATTCACCAGATGGCTATCCTCCTATCATAGCGAAAAATATTTTGTATTCCCAAGGGCAATTGGGAGGAGTTACAGCCGGATTGGGCTTCAATTGGGATGAGAGAGTTTCTCTGGGGTTTCAAGTCCAGCAATTGTCTGGAAATTGGGAGAGCGTGAGCCGGATAAGATGGACTGAGGCAGCGCGGGAATTAGCGGGAGATTTGGAAGATAGAGAAATTGAGATAAACGGCGATTTTGAAGAGAGCTATCGTTATAGCCTGGGAGCAGCATTTCGCTTAAATGAGCGGTTAGGACTTGGTGTTGCCATGCACTTGAAAAATGAATTGGCTAGAGATATTTATGGCAGATGGAACGAAGTGGCATCCGAGGAAGTTTATTGGGACACCTTTAGTGTAGCCGGCATACTGGATACATTAATGTGGCAGGACAAACTGGAACAAGATTATGGGAAGTATGTGATACCGGCAACTTATCGCGTGGGATTGCAATATCGCCCTCGGAACGTCTGGGAAACCCGCTTTAATTTTGATCTGGAACTGGTGCAATACAGCGACATTAATAAGCGATTTGATGACATTACCAATTTTTATCTGGGAGTGGAGCATAAGATAAATCAGAAATTACCATTAAGATTCGGTTTTAACTACAAAACAAGTTATCATATTTTTGAGGCAGAGGGATATGAATTTGCCGGCAAAGTGACGAAGCCGGCTTTCAGTGCGGGTACCGGATTTAGCGTGATGTCTGTAATCAATTTAGATTTGGGAATAGAATACTCTCTGCGGAAATATGAGCAAATTGATCTATTTCCCGATAGTTATTATGATCACGACGGGCTTTGGAATGAAATAGAGCCCATAGACAGGGATTGGAGCAACCCGGATCAGGTGAATGAGAGCTTGATAACCCTTCAGGCGAGCATAACCTGGCAATGGCAGGTAAAATGAAAGATGTAAGAGTATTAAGTTTGCTATTAGTATTTATGCTTTTTAGCATAAAGATGCTAACGGCGGCAGAACTGGAACTTGATATACTTTGGACTAATGATATCCATGGTGGCATAGACAGCTATGAGGCAACCTTTATAAATCCGGATTTCCCGCCTCAACTGGGCGGAGGTGGATCACATGCCACCTATATCTCAGGAGTGCGGAAATTGAGTGACGGCATAGAGCGAGATAATTTTCTTCTGGATGCCGGAGATTTTTTCCAGGGACACCCCATAGGCACAGTTACGCAAGGCAGAGCTGTGATTGAATATATGAATATGGTGGGTTATGACCTTTTGGTGATCGGCAATCATGAATATGATATAGGCGAAGAAGAGCTTATACGCACATTATCGCAGGCTGATTTTCCTATTTTATCATGCAATATATATGACAGACGGACAGGAGAACTGGTAGATTACGCTGAGCCTTATCGCATCTATGAAAAGATGGGCGTGAAAATTGCAATAATTGGTGTGACCACTACGGATACGGGCTTAATGTCTTTTCCGGAGAACATTAAAAATGTGGAATTCAGGTGTGCTAAGGAGAATCTGGAAAAGTATATCAAGATAGTACGAGAGGAGGAGCGGGTTGATCTGGTGATCGTGGTTGGTCACATGGGTTTGCCATATTCACCAGAACCAGCCTACCAGCGGAGATATGGTGATAAAGATGGAGAATCCGAAGAACGGCGCTGGGGATATGATGCTCAGGAGATTGCTCATGAGGTGGAAGGTATAGATTTCATGGTGGGTGGTCACATTCATAAGGGATTTCCAGAACCCTGGGAAGATCCTGTCA
Source organism: uncultured Candidatus Cloacimonadota bacterium (assembly GCA_964604155.1). Classification (GTDB taxonomy): domain Bacteria; phylum Cloacimonadota; class Cloacimonadia; order Cloacimonadales; family TCS61; genus Stygibacter. The sequence continues at coordinate 18,066 of CAZRXY010000124.1, forward strand.
CCCATACTCTGGTAGTGCAGGGATATGCGTATGGCAGCGGGATAGGTCATATAACGTTGAAGATAGATAAAGAGACCAGGACAATATCCGGATATGAATTGCCGGCAATTCGTGAAGGGATGATGGTTACGATGTTTGAAGACCAGTTTATTCCAGAATCCGAAATAGCCGATGTAATAGCAAAACAGCAGGCAATAGCCGAAAAGGGCATGGATGAAGTGATAGGCACGGCAGCTATACACCTCACAAAAGATGGTGATGCTCAAAGCTTGATAGGAAATATGGTGTGCGATGCCATGCTTTGGGCATCGGAAGCGGATTTTTCGTTTCTCAATCTGGGCGGAGTGCGAGGAGATATTGGCAAGGGTCCCATCACGTACCGGGATGTCTTTAATGTTATGCCTTTTGACAATGCTCTGGTTGTATTGGAGATCAATGGAAAAATGCTTAAAGAGATTATAGAATTCAGAGTGTCCGGTTCGCGGCATGGCTTGCGAACTGCTGGTGCCAAAATAGAATATGACAGGAGAAGACCCGATTTTGAACGAGTTATCAGACTGGAAGTGGCAGGAGAAAACTGGCAACCGGACAGGATATACAGAGTTGCCACTACAGATTTTCTGGTGCAGGGTAATGCGGGGCTTACGATGCTGACCAGGATACCAGATGACGATATTCAATATTCAGAAACGACCTTGCGGGATAATATCATAGAATATATAAAAGCAAATACGCCGGTGACAGCGGCTATAGATGATCGCTGGAAACGGCGGGACTAATATAGCGGCAGGCATTGTGCAGGCAGAATGGAATATTCTGCCGAGTGATAAAAAAAAGTTAATAAATAAATTGACTAAAATGAGCAGTTTGTTCGAGTTGCACCCGAATGGCTATTGTCAGACGGGGAAAGATCGGAACAGAGTATCCTTAGGAAGCCCGAAAGGGTATCCCAAAACATGTATAAAAGAGAGTAAGATTTATGTTCAATAAGATTGGGCGATTAGACAATGAAGATGTCAAAAAACTAAAAGAGCTGGTTGATGAATTATTTGAGCTGTTGGCAGCGGGTAAGAAGGTTCTGGTAGAAAAGAAAGTATATAAAGTAGCCAACACGCCGAATTATTTTATTCGGGAGCATTTGGGCACATATTTAGCACGTCATGATGATTCAGAGATGATAGAGCCACTGATAGAAAAGATGATAGATCACAAATTCTATGGCATCCGCGCTACAGCGATATTTTTTTACTTTTATAAATATCAGGATTACCCGGAGAGGATACTGGATATTCTCGAAAAGGCATATCAATCTACACCCTGGGAAGCGGAGAGCATAGTTAATGATATGTGGCGCAAGTATCCTGATTTGATGAAAGAGCGGATGAGTGAATGGATAAAATCTGATGATGAAAATAAGCGTGCTTTATCTTTTCATGGTATGGAGAATATCAGCAACAGTGATCCGAATTTTATCATGGAATTTATAAGTAATGCTATAGATGATGACAAGATAGAGGTTCAGAAAAAGATTACACATATTTTAACTCAGGTGGCAAGAAGCAATCCCATCATAGTATTTCCATATATTCGAGAATGGCTGGTTGAGGCAGATGAGCCCCGGGTTAAGACGATATGGGTATCGATGAAGAAGCTGGCAAACATAATAGTTCAACGTAACAGAAATGATCAATCTCAGGAATTTGTGCTATTAACTCAGCAGACCATAGAGGACTGGAAGAATGACGAGAATGAGAAGGTTTCATATATGGGGGAGAAGCTTTTCCGGATCATCAGACGATAGCATAAGAAATTAGGGTGCTAAACGACTCATCTAAAAAGGGGGGTTGTTTTTTATAAAATGAAAAAACTTATCTGGATCTGGATTACAGCGGCGGTGTTGTCTATATTTCTCTGGTTGCAGGGAGTTTTATTATCCGTGCAGCAGGAAAGCATAGGTTTACCGATAGTGATAGAGCCGGAGGCAGAAGGATTAGTACTATCTAAAGATTTAGAACCTGAGATACGGGTGATACTACAAGCGCGAGGTATGCAGATACTGGCATTTAATTATCAGAATATCTATTATCAGATTGATGGCAGTAAATTGAAATATGGCAAAAATTCACTTCACCTGAACCCCGAAAATTTAGTGTGCACAGAAAAGCAATTGAGTTTTATAACTGGATTCGAAGATAAAGTGAAGCTCATAGAAATGGACAGAGTGGTCACGCAGGTAAAACCATTAAAGCTCACCTATTCGTCCCAGTTGGATGAGGAATTTTTTTTAGAGAAGCAATTGGATTCAAAAAGTGCTCAGATCGAGATAACAGGAGGAGAAAAATTTCTGGATACTTTAGCATTTCTTAAAACACAGCCTGTCAGCCGCCGGCATCTGAAAAATAATCAGTTAAGAATTACAATAATAAATCCATCACCCCAGACAAGCTTGAGCAAACGTGAAACCGTGATAACATTCAAAAGTAGAATGGAGAGCTTAAAAACTATTCCTTTGATTCCTGTGATCTATCAGGGAGATAGGGAAATCACTTTTAGTCCTAATAAAGTAACCGTGATGCTGGAAGGTTTAGATAGTCAACTTGGAAATATCACTAAGGATGATATTAAAGTTAACCTTGTATTAGAGGAAAAGGGAGTGTCAGATTTTGGGACTTTAGAATTTGAATTGCCGCCGGGAATAAAGATTCTGGAATATACACCGGAGCGGATACGGATATTTGAACGGACAGATTAGATGAGGCAGCCATATACGATTCTAGGCATAGAGACCTCTTGCGACGATACCTCTGCAGCCGTTATAGATAGTAATTACAAGGTTTACAGTAATTGCATAAGCAGCCAGCTTGAGCATGAAGAATTTGGTGGGGTGGTACCGGAACTGGCAAGCCGGCTGCATCTAAAAAATATAATGTGGCTCACGCGATTGGCATTAGACCAATCCGGCATGAAGCTGCAGGATCTAGATGCTATTGCAGTATCCATCAATCCGGGATTGATTGGTTCACTTCTGGTAGGAGTTTCATTTGCCAAAGGTTTAGCATATTCAGCGGGCAAGCCATTGATAGCTGTGAACCATATGGTAGGGCATTTGTATGCGATTAAGCTTGATTATCCCGGTTTAGAGCCTCCGTATCTGGCATTAATAGCATCAGGAGGTCACACCGAACTGATATATTTTACCAAAAGCAGGGAATATGAGACGATTGGCAGAACGCGTGATGATGCAGCGGGAGAAGCATTTGATAAGGCAGCAAAACTGATGGGACTGGGTTATCCGGGAGGCCCGGTGATAGACAAGCTTGCCAGAGGAGGAAGACCTGATTACGTAAATTTTCCACGGGGGCTTGACCGCAAAGGCGATTATGATTTCAGCTACAGTGGATTAAAAACAGCAATCCGTAATTATGTGAAGAACACTGAGCCGCATGTTCTGGAGAGCAGAAAGCAGGATATAGCAGCATCAATTCAGGCATCAATAATCGATATAATGGTAAAAAAGACGGTAGCATATGCTCTCGAGAAGGAAATTGGAGTGATAGTAGTGGCAGGTGGGGTAGCAGCAAATAGTTATTTGCGAATAAAATTAAAACAGGAAGCAGTTAAAATGCAGATAGATGTATATTTCCCTTCAGTGAAATACTGTATGGATAATGCTGCGATGATAGGTGCTGCGGCGATAGATAAATATGCGGCTCAGGAATTTTCGGGATATGATTTAAATGCTTTTTCAACTAAGGGTTTAAGGTTTGTATAATGGATTATCCAATCATATATGTGGAAACATTAGATCAATTAGAGGAACTTCATAACATATTATTGGCAAGGGAAGAATTTGCCTTGGATTTGGAGGCAGACGTTAATCTGCACAGATATGGTCGCAAGCTTTGTCTGGCACAGGTATGGGATGGTGAATGCTGCTGGCTTATAGATGCCACAGTTTTAGATTTATCTCCCTTAAAAGATGTGATGGAAGACAGTGGTATCATCAAGGTTATGTATTCAGCAAGTTTCGATGCCAGTTTACTGGCAGATATTAGCGGTATATCACTTAAGGGTCTTTTTGATTTGCAAGTATGCACCAGCCAGTTAGGCAATGGTAAGCGATCGCTGAAGCATTTTATGAAGGAATTATTTGATCTTGATTTGCAGAAGGATCTACAAACCTCAGACTGGTTCAGAAGACCGCTTACTTCTGAGCAGATCAAGTATGCTTCATTAGATGTGCGTTATCTCCTGGAAGCCAGGGCAATATTGCTCCCCCAGTTAGAAGCAGAAGACCTTTTGGAATCCGTCTGGGATATCTGCCAGAAAGTGGAGCAGAGCAGGTTTCAGGAAGTGAGTAATCCTCACCTGAGAGTAAGATATTCTGCCCGTCTCACGCCTTATCAGCGATTATTTCTGGAAGAATATTTCTGGGTGAGGGAGAAGATAGCACAAGCTCTGGACCTCCCGGCATATCGAGTGATGAGAAGCTATCAGTTATTACATCTGGTGATTCATCCACCTTATGAAGAAACTGATTTTGACACGATAGACTTTTTTGATGATAGATTAAAAGAATACAAGGCAGAATTTTTGGCATCTACCTGCAGAGCCCACAGTAAAGTATTGGAAAAAAATCTACTTGTTAAAAAAGAAGTAATAGAGCTACGGCGTCTCTTACATAAACACCCGGAATTATCCGGCAAAGAAACGGGAACAATAAAAAGATTGCACAGGTTTGTACGGAATTTTGATCCGAGCCGAGTGATGCAAAATATTGGCAGAACTGGAATTTTATATGAATTTGCCGGTAAAGAAGCAGGACCTTGCGTGATTTTTAGAAGTGAACTGGATGCGATACAGGGCAAAGAATTATCCAATATTCCCTGGTCATCTCGAGAAAAGAAAGCTGTGCATTTGCATGGGAATGACGGGCATACAGCCATATTAGCGGGGTTGGCTGCAAGAATATATGGCTCTAGGATAAGCAAAGGAAAAGTGATCCTGTTATTCCAGCCTTCTGCGGAGAATGGGAAGGGTGCGATAAAAGTACTTAAAGAGAAGCGATTTCAGGATTTAAAACCAGATTTATGTTTCGCACTGCAAAATTTACCCGGTTATCCTGAGGGCAGTCTGGTTATCACAAAAGGCGCCTTTGCTCTCGCTTCAATTGGATTAATCCTTAAATTGCGGAATGCCAGCCAATCTGAGGAGGCCCAAAGCGGCAAAGATTTTTCGGCTGCTTGTAGCGAAATCATCAATTTATTAACTAATGTTCGCAGTGAGGAAAGCTCTCAGGCAAATCTGATTTTTTTGCAATTGGGCAAGCAGAATTTCACTCAATTGCCACAACAGGCAGAAATGCGGATAAAATTGGTTAGTAATAGCGATATTAATCTTGAAAAGTTTCAAGAAAAGGTGCTGGAAAGTATACACGCGATTTGCCATTTATATAATCTTGAAAATACCTGTTCTTTCACAGATAATTTTCCCGGCTTGGAATCCTCGGAAGAGGGACTGAATATTATCAGGAAGATAGCTGAAAAAAATAAGCATGAATTAATAGTGACTGAAAAATTTTTCCCCTGGTCAGAGGATTTTGGCCATTTTGCCCAGATTGCACCTGTTGCCATGATTGGACTGGGCGCAGGAGTCGATCATCCACACCTGGGCTCCACTCATTACGATTTCCCTGATAACCTGATCAATACAGCTATTGATATTCTAAGCGAAATACTTGAAGAATTGGAGATAATCTCACCTGATCTGAAAAATCCCAGTTAGTTCATAACAGCCGCCTTAATCGAAGCGTAACCCCAAAGGGAGACTTTTTTATATCACGCCAACTCTTTTTTTTATAACTAACTGGATTGATAACCTACTGGCAATAATGGAATTACCCAGTCTGACCCGGATAAATATAATATTAGCCATACACCATAAAATTTTCGAATGTATGCCGGTTTTTTTCACAACACATTGATAATTACTGATATTATCAAATAATCAATGAAATGATCAGGAATTTATCAAAAAGATAAGACATTGCTTGATCCCGGGGTGGGGAATCATATTCCTATTTTCAATAATTATAGTATTTTAGGAGCTATTTTTAAGTTTGGCTCTCTTTATGCAGATAGATATTCCTGTAAGATATTTAAGCGGGAGTGAAAAATGAAAAGGAACTTAATATTTGGATTCATCATTGTCTTGCTGGTGAGCAGGAGCTTAGAGGCAAAAATTGTAGAAGTGCCCAGAAATAATATGGAATTCATAGTAAATCAGTCATCTGCTCAAGCAGGCGGAGGCAGTTATGGTCAGTCCTATTACCGCAAAAATACGCGCCACGAATTCCCAATAGAGAATGGTTCTGTTTTGAATCTAAAAGATGTGGAGGCAGATGTGAAAATTATTTACTGGAACAAAGATTATGCTGAAATAGAAATTATCAAACTGTCGAGTAATTCAATAAGTGAGCTCGACGATAAAGAAGTATTTATTAAAATGGATAACAATCTTACCCTGAGCACTTGTACCGTTAGTCCAGATAACAAGGTGCTTATAGACATAAGAATAAAGCTTCCCAGAGAGGTCTCAATGGGTAGTATAATCAACCACAAGGGAGCTTTGCGAATGCAGGATATGGAGATTGAAAATTTGATAAGTAGATAATCCCCCCGAAACAACGGGATAACGGAATCCATTCCGCTATCCCGGATTTTATTCAAACAGTGAGTAAAAAAAACGGCGTCTGATAGAGGATGCCGTTTTCTTCTTGATACTTAATCCTTAAGAAAGTTCAACCTGCGCAGACTCCCCCTGGTTTTATAATTATTGGTATTGTTAAATAATTCATACCATGTGAGATAAAGATTGATTTCAAGGTCAAACATTGCGAATGGTCGCCAGACCTGCGCAATGGTGACGACCAATAACTTCATAAATTCAATATTCCAAACTAATAAACAAATTTCGGGGGGTATGCTATTTTTATCTATTTTCAGGAAATTGACAGGCATCTACTATTTTTAATCGTAGAAGAAGTCTTAGCTGATAGAATAAAAACCGGGGGTGCAGGATTATAGCTTGACTAAATACAATCGCCAAACAAAAGACATATCATAAAAAAGAAGGAGTAGGGCATTATGCCGAGAATAATGAGGTTTGTGAAAGGATAAGGGTAGATAATGAAAAAGCTGTTTTTAATTGTATTTCTTATATCGGGAGTTTTTATTTTATCAGCAGGAAGCCGCAGTATGGGAATAAGTTTCGGGGGAGGGATAGCACAGGGATATGGCAGCAGGGATCAGGCAGAGGAATTTGAGATAGCTATCAAGATTAAGCCTGTTTATAGAGCCGGTGTTTTCTCACTGCTTTCTGTCAGCGAAAATTTGAGAATACATCAGGAAGTGCTATTTACACAGAAAGGTTCATTACAGGAGATTACCCATAAAGAAGAACCGGTTAACCTGAAAGCCTCCTATGATCTGGATTATCTGGAAGTGCCTTTTCTGATCCAGCAAAAGCTGTTTCAGGTTCGTGACGCTACGGTTTGGGGTACGACGGGTTTTTCATTTTCCTGGTTGCTGCAGGCACAATATGACCTGGATTGTGAAGTATGTGTGGGGGATGAGGTAATTGAACTGAATGAGTCTCACTCACTAAGAAATCTCGATGAATTTGATTACAGTCTGCTCTATGGCTTGGTTCTTGATTTTTCCATATTTCAAAGACCGGTGATATTGGAATATCGTTTTTCTCTGGGCTGGTATAAAATTGATTTTCCCACCTATGGCGGGCTTGAGCCGGTTCAGTTGTGCAATCAAGTTCATTCAATAACATTAGGAGTTAAATTATTAACAAAGGAATGATTATGAAAAAAATTATATTAGCATTCTTATTTCTATACATTATTGCACTTTCAAGTCAGGGAATATGGCACGATATTCGGTTTAGTGCTGTGACGATCGATGATGAAATAGCAGTGCGATGTGAGATAATAGACGAGCATGAGAGTTCGCTACTTTATGACACTGAAAATGGAATTGAGGAGCAGCCTATGATTGAGATTATTGGTCAGGCTCACACATTTCAAGGATATATGATTGCTCCGCAGGATGATGTGATGCCCATGGGCTTTAGAACCCTGCTGCTTGATCCGTCTCCCGGCATTCCCAGTATCCATGTGATACCTGTCTGTTGCCTAGATATAAATCAGCCAGAACTAGAGAATCTTACCTGGTTGACTGATGATGCCATAGGAGATATTCCCTTTGCAGATACATTTCTTGATCTTATCAGCAGCTATGCCTGTTTTGATGAAGAGAAGCTTTATCTGGCAATGCGTAATAATGGTGGAGGTTATCCGGTAAGCCAGGCAATCTGGGGTCCTTTTTTTTCTTATATGGCTATTATTGCCGGACCGGATGAAGATTTTATCCCCTTTGGCTTATTATACACAGTAGATCAACCCCCTGTTATCCAGCCGGGACTTTACAAAATACATGGCACAGGGATGGACGATCTGGAGCAGATAGGCTCTATTGAGGCGGTGATAGATGAATCCAATGACCTGCTCATACTGCAGTGCTTATGGACTGATCTCTTAGACGATCCGGATTTTACTGCCTGGTTTGATACTAATAGTCCCGAAATGCATTATATTGCTGCGACGAGCAAAATTACGCTGACGGGAGGATTGCAGGAGGCAGATTTCGTTCAAGCCTGTGCCCTTTACCCAAATTGTATTATGATAGTTACGCAGGAAAATATTTTACCTGTTATTTCTGATCTTCATATTACTCTGCAAAACCATATTGCCGTTAGCTATCTCGATGAGAATGCAAATTTTGCTCTCACTGCTGTAGCCGTAATCAATGATACCTGCCAGATAGAGCTTTATCCTCAATCTCATGATTTTACAGAAACCGTTCTTTATGAATCCATGGAGAGTCACCCGCTTATCATCAATAATGAATGGGAGCATTTGAATATAATATTCAGTGATAACAATATTGATTATATAGAACTTAATATCGAAAATGATACATTCTATACTGATGATCTTCTGCCCGTGATTGCTAAGGAACTATATTGCTATCCAAATCCCTTTAATCCCTCAACAACCATATTTTATCTGAATAATTCAGGTGAAAACCGCCGGCAAAAGCTGGAAATTTATAATGCCAAAGGTCAAAAAATAAAAGAACTGATTATTGATGCTAAGGACACTGAAGTGAACTGGGATGGCAGAAACGAAATGGGTGAGCCCGTTGCCTCTGGAATATATTATCTGTTAAGCCAAACCGCCGGATTAAACAAAGCTCTCAAAATGCTGCTACTCCGCTGATCACCACCCCTTATAAAAGGGCTATCTAAAAAACCGAGCTCTCTTTTTTAATTCTGTTCCTCCTCAAAGATGGAGTATTGGGCAGTTTTCATATCACGTCCAAGGTGCTTATATGCTTTAAGGGTAGCGCGCCGCCCTTGCAGCGTGCGGTCAAGAAATCCCTGCTGTATGAGATATGGCTCATAAATTTCTTCTATTGTTCCGGGGTCTTCGTTGACGGCTACGGCAAGAGTTTTAAGCCCCACAGGTCCCCCATTATAATTGTCTATAATTGTGGCAAGGATGCGTTTATCCATTTCATCCAGACCCAGGTCATCCACATTGAGCATCACAAGAGCTTTTGCAGCAATTTCAGCAGTTATATTACCATCAGCTCTGATCTGGGCAAAATCCCGCACCCGGCGGAGAAGTCTGTTGGCAACCCGCGGTGTGCCGCGACTGCGACGGGCTATCTCTATAGCCCCTTCTTCGTCAATAGGTACGTTCATCAAGCCTGCCGAACGCTTTATGATCTTTAAAATACTATCTATATCATAGTAATCCAGTCTTAGTATAAGACCAAAACGGGCTCGAAGAGGAGCAGTTAGCAGTCCGGCTCGTGTAGTGGCACCAATTAGGGTGAAAGGCTCTAAATCAATTTTCAACGTGCGGGCGCTGGGTCCGCTGTCAATTATGATTTCCATTCCAAAATCTTCTATGGCAGGATACATATATTCTTCCACAACATGATTGAGACGGTGAATTTCGTCGATAAAAAAGCAGTCATGTCTTTGCAGATTAGTGAGAATACCGGCAAGATCGCCGGGCTTATCTAATACAGGACCAGATGAAGCCTTGATTTCTGCTTTCAATTCATTGGCAATAATATATGAGAGTGTGGTTTTACCAAGACCGGGAGGCCCATAAAGTAGTACATGATCAAGGGGTTCCTTCCTGAGCCGCGCTGCCTGAATTGAGATGTCCAGAATTTCCTTGATCTGTGTTTGCCCAATAAAATCAGCTAATTGACGTGGCCGCAACGCCCGGTCAAAATCACGCTCATCGGTTTGTTGCTCCGGATCAGATACTCTTTGTAACATAACGCCCCTTTAATAATATTTCTCAGGCAAACTGGCAGGAGATGAGTTTTATAGCAAGAATTTTTTTTTATCCGGCATTAGATAATTCTGGTTTCAGTGATAATAAGGTCTAAAGCCTGATCGTGTTTCATTACCGGCAATTCAGGTATTATCTGCAAATCAAAAGCCGGAGCAATCTTGGTCGTTATCACAGAGCTGAGAAAACGATCATAAAATCCGCCTCCGTAACCCAATCGCTGACGGTCTGGCGAGAAGGCTACACCCGGCACGATTACCACATCCGGTGAGCCTAAATGCAGAGGACTGATAGAACGAGGTTCATATAACCCATAACGGGTTTCTTCCAATTGACCAAAACTGATAACGAAGAAATTTTCCATCTCTTTTGTAGAAAAATCCACCCGAGGCATTATAACTCGTTTCCCTGAATTCCATAGCATCTCTATAAATGGGCGTACATCCACTTCGTTCTTGACAGGGTAATAGATATGGATAGTACTCGCCTCTTGGATTATGGGGTGCGAAATCAATTTTTCGCAAATGATTTCACTTTTTTCTCTATATTCCTGATTCGAGAGAGCCAGGCGTTTTTCCAGAATTGTTTTGCGGATACCTTTTTTCATACCTGATCCTCAAATTTCCGTTATTATACTCAAGCATAATTCTATTAGCTGGTTATAATCACTTAATGCGATATGGCAATTGTGACTGTGAGCATAACGGACTGGTATGCCCAGTACAATAGTCGGGATGCCCTTGTTTGCTGTGTGTATTTGCCTGCCATCTGTGCCTCCTCCACGACGGACTGTCGGTTGTACCGAGATGTCATGTGTTTTGGCAATTTTCATTATCTTGTTGCGTAACAGCGGTGGAATTATAAGAGTGGGATCAAAAATCCTAAGGTGAACTCCCTTTCCCACGCAGGTTTGAGGAACACCAGGGATACCTGGTATATCATCTGCAGGTGCTCCTTCCAGGACAAAGCAGATATCGGCATCTGTATAACCAGCAATTGCCTGTGCCCCGCGAGTACCCACTTCTTCCTGCACACTTCCGCAGAGATATACTGTGCTTTCAAAAGATTTATCTTGAATTTTTATGCCAAGTTCTATCAGAGCAGCAATTCCCACCCGGTCGTCAAATGCTTTGGAAAACATCCTGCCGCTACGCTCATTATAGTGATAGCGACATACTGGCACTACTGCATTTCCCAGGGCAAGATGAAAATTATCAATTGCATCATCTTTATCGATCGCCCCAATATCGATGAACATATTGCTGATATCGGGTGACTTAGCATCACCTGTGGCAAAGTGCTTGGGTATGGAACCAATAATACCGGGGATTTTCTGGTTCTTTTCATTGATCACATCAACTGGAGATGATTGCAGAGTTTGTGGATCCCAGCCTCCTATATTGACGATTCTAAGAAGTCCTGATGGCATTATGTCCGATACTATAAAACCTATTTCATCCTGATGAGCAATAAAAAGCAGCTTGTTGCCCTTTTCTGTGCCCCTTTTTATGAAAGTGATATTACCCATCCGGTCTTGCTCGTGCTCCCAGCCGGATAGACGCTCTTTCATTATCTGCGTGATCTCTGACTCATGACCGGATATCCCGGAAGCCAAAGTCAATTGCTTTAATAATTCTATACTATTCATTTTATAACTCCCTGATGGTTAATCCTATAAAGACTGCATCTAAGTCAAGTTAATCCTGATCTGAGCAAAACTGTTCACCTGCTTTCATATTAAACTCTATGAAATTCAGGTCTCTTGGTATCAGACCTTCCAGATTTCGCAGAAATTAAAAAACCCACGGGTATCCCCCTGTTTTTCTAATTGATCTAATTGAAAAACCATTGGTAATAAAGGAATTACACAGGCTACCCGGGTAAATTTAATATTACACAAAAAAGGTATATCAATAATAGCAATGCGCAAACCCGCGGGAAATGATAAAAAAGCGTCTTGCCCCCACCCGCCGTTAAAGGCTTCACCGTAAGCAGCGGAATGAGGGATGCCTGCTCTTTTCTGATCTCAATCAGTATTTCCTGATTAAATAATCGAGTATAGCGATAAGTTAGCTGTTTTTCTTCTCTGATCCCATTATGAACTCCTTTCACTTTTTCTGAGTCCACTTTTTCAAGGACGCGGCACACCAATCACCAATCACCAATCACCAATCACCGTAACTTTAGCCATCCAAAAAAATCAGGGAGATGCCAATTATAAAAAACTTTCTTGACTCTAAATATAGGTGATAACTTTCTTACTCTCATGAAAATGCAGAGGCTGTTGATAGACGTGGGGAACACGCATACCGTGGTAGGTGTATATACAGATGAGCGCAGGATAAGCTGGCGTCTTGAAAGTATCCGCACCCGCACGAGTGATGAGTATTGGAGCGTATTGCACTCTCTTGCTGCCCAGGCAGGTCTGGATTTATCTGTCACTGAGATTGCAGCGATTGCTTGTGTTGTCCCGCGGTTAAATGGCGTATTCCGAGAAGTGGTGGCAAAGTATTTAAAATGCGAACTGATCAATGTAACAAGTGAGACCGATCTGGGATTAACCTACCCGGTGAGCGATGCTTCCTATATTGGGGCAGATTTGTTAGTTGACGCATTTGGGGCAATTGAAAAATATCGCACTAGTTGCATAGTTTGCGATTTGGGCTCAGCTACTACTATCCAGCTGGTCAGCTCAGATCGGCATTTTCACGGGACAATAATATGTCCGGGTTTACAAAATTCGGCAGAGGGCTTAGTATCCAAGGCAGCCCAGTTAACAGGTATAGATTTAGCAGGTGAATTCGGGGTTTTGGGTACCAGTACGAGAGAGGCAATGTTATCGGGAATAATCAGAGGTCATGCTCTGATGATAGATGGATTTATTTCTGCGATCAGAAATGAATTTATTACACTTAATCCAATAAAGGTGGTAGCGACAGGCGGAATTGCTAAGTTAGTTTCCAGATTTTCTGTATTAATTGATGTAGTAGATGAAACACTCACTCTGGACGGACTTGATTTGATCTGTGAGAGACTTTCCAGATAATCGTCTTACTAGAGCGAAGAGCGAGACAGCGGTATGGGCAATACCCCAGAAATTGGATAAAGGTGTAAATTTGAGAGAGTTCAAGATACAAAGAACGGCTACAAGGGCGGATTTCAGATTGAAAGTGTTGCTGATAGTAATTCTATTAGCCATCTGCAACAGTCTGATGTCCACCGAGTTCCCTTTCAGATATAGTTTGCGAGGAGTGCCGCGGGTGGAAAACGGCAGGATTGACCTGCTTAAAATCCCACGAGGCATTAGCAAAAACCGCTCACAGGCAGTGATATTTCAGCAGATGAAGACTCGGACAGAGATATCGGTAGATTATGAGGCAAAAACCGTAAAACTGTTGTTAAGCTGGGGTTCGATCAAGGGGATATATCCACAGGTAGCTATGGATATGGATAGCTATTTTCAGCACAATTTTCGCCAGGTATTCCGAGATAAGTTATTTGAGAACTCCAAATTACTGCTATTAGAAAAAGAACGCAGCAGTGGACAAGGGCTCATTGGCAAGTTTACCTTCAAATTACCGGCAGCAGCTCAGAAATCAAAATTTGTGAGAAATATTTTTGGTAAACAGGCTGGCAGCCTCAGTCTTGATGGCAGCGAAAAAATTACCATAGGCGGCAGCAGCAGCAAGAGCAATAGAACAGCAGATGAATCCGGCAATAATCGTGATTTTGATCTCACGATGATCCAGGAATTAAATCTCAGATTAAAGGGCAAGATCGGTGAGAAAATCAATGTTAATGTCACCCACCAATCCAGTACCGATGATAATTTTACTTCTAATCCCGATATAGTGGAAATAAATTACGAGGGCACTGAAGACGAGGTAGTAAAAAGCATAGAAGGCGGAAATATTGCCCTGCAGCTCACCGGCTCTCAATACATCAATTATTCCGCCTCTTCGCAGGGACTCTTTGGAGTGAAAAGCCTTATGGAAATCGGTGATTTGCGTTTGACTATGATCTTGGGGAAGGATGAAGCTAAGAAAGACGAACAAACCTGGAAGGGTGACAGTAAATCAGATTCCACATCTACAGATAGCAGAAATTTTGAAAAGCGAAAATTTTTCTTTATCACAGACCCGCAAAGTTTATATCTACTCTATGGAGATCCGGCAGGAGATGCACAATTTGGTACGAATTATCCGCAGTCCTATGCGGATAATGCCATTCGTACGGACGCGGGAAACTGGATTATGGCGGCGGGCTCGCGTGACCTTTTGCCGCTGCCGGGAACGCTGCATGTGTACTTTGATGATAATACCAGTATTAATGAAAGCATGAAAATCGAAGGAATAAATCTCTATGATCAAAGCGATAATTCTTCCTACAAATTTGTGGAACTTATTGAAGGATCAGAATATACTATGGATTATGATACAGGATTACTATACATAAACAGAGCGATAGACAGACAGCATAGAATTGCCGTCACTTATCAGCAGAGAGATGGTACCCAGATCGGTTTTGATACCGCTGAGTATAGCCCAATTCAGGTAAAAGTGATCAAAAAAACGAACCAGACAAAGTCTGGTGACCCGCATTACTGGAAACTGGAAGCAAGAAATATATACAAATTTGGCGAAAATTACCAGAGTGAAGGCTTTGATCTTTATATTTTTGACGATCTTGCTGCCGATGGAACACAAACTATTACATGCCCGGCAGAAATATCTGCACCCCTGCCTTCCGGCAGCAGCTATAATGAATACCTGAGACTGGATACAAATGGCGATGGCATTGTCAATGGCGAAGATAAAACCGTCTCTCTGGCTTCCGGATATCTCACGTTTGCTTTTCTGGAACCCTTTAGACCGCTGGGCGATAACTTGATATATGAAGAAGAAAATGTCAGCTTTGATGATATAAATATGTATATTAGCGTTAAAGGCAAATCTAGCAGAAGTCAGATTTCGCTCGATGTTTTTAACGTGTTACCAGGCAGCGTGAAGATTAAACTGGGAGAAGGAGCCACAGAACGCGAGTTAAAGGAAAATGTCGATTATCTGGTAGATTATGAATTTGGTATTATCACTTTTTTGAATCCAGAAGCAAAAGATTCTGATGCTGTGATAAAGATTAATTATAATTATAAACCGACGTTCTCTATCGATAGTAAGACTCTGGCAGGATTTCGAGCAGACTGGAGCTACAGTAATAATTTCCGGCTGGGTGCCACTTTTGTCTATCAGGATGAACGCGTTCGGGATGACCATCCTAAGATTGGTAACGAAAATAAAACCCTGATCCTTAGTGCTATTGATGGCAGAATGGAATATGAATTGCCATATCTTACCAAAGCTCTGGACTGGTTGCCGTTGATCGCTACAGACGAAGATTCCAAGATAACTATTAATGGTGAAGTGGCAATGAGTATTCCGCGGTTATATGGCAATCCCGATAACCCTGATGAAGCCTATATCGATGATATGGAAACGATACTGGAAACCTTTCCCTTGGGTGCTACCAGAGCAGCCTGGTCTCCTGCTTCTAAACCCTATCAAACAAATCTTGCCAAAGCGGGGCCAAACTGGTATAATCCCCAGAATATCTACCGTAAAGATATCTATAATCCAGAATCGCTTACCAGTGACGAGCAGAGAGAAGAAGTACAGGTGCTGGCTGTGAGGCTTAATCCCCCAAATCTGCATAATCCGGGCGTTAATAACAGGTACTGGGGCGGTGTAATGAAATACCTTGGTAACCAGTTGGATTTTTCCACCAAAAGATACATCGAAGTACTGGTGAAAGTAGACAGCTTGCATCAAAATCAGAAGCCTGTTGTAATGCACGTGAATATTGGAGATATAAATGAAGATTTTTATACTGATTTTGGTGGCGAAGGCGTACTTAATACTGAGGACGGTAAAAATGGTGGAGTACCCGATGGACAGCTTGATGTCTATGGCAATGTGAATGAAGATATTGGCCTCGATGGTATCCCAGATGGTGAGCCAGGCGATGATCCCAGAGATAACTACAGCGCCGAAAAAGATGAAAACGGCGATTACCCAAATATCAATGGTACAGAAAATAACGGAAAGCTCGATACGGAAGACCTCGATAATAATGGTGAGCTAAACGATGCAGATGTGTATTTTGAATACTCATTAACTCTAAAAGATACTACCTATCTGGAAAGTGACTATAATGGCTGGTTTCTCTATAGAATTCCTATTGATGATGATAATAATTTCCGCATAGTAACCAACAAAAACATTCAACCTGATCTCAAACGCATCAGTTTTGCCAGAATTTGGTTCGAAGTCGAGCAGACTGCCAGAATCAAACTGGTAAATGTCGATATGATCGGTAATAAATGGGGCTCTAATCGCATCCGCGATAATCAGGAAAATATCATCAGCGATTTTGACCTTGATAATAATCGCGAAAGTATGCAGGTTGGTATCGCAGATAACCAGAAAAACCTTCACTATGTACCCGCTCCCGGCACGGTTATTAAAGTAAGCGGAGAAGAAACTCTCGAGCAATCTCTCACCATTGATTACACAAATCTTATGCCCGGGCATAATGGCCTCGTCCGCCAAACTTTTCGAGACCCCTTTGATTTCCTCAATTACAACAGAATCAGATTCTGGGTGTACTCCGAAAAATTTGAGAACAGTTTCACCGAAATGACACATGATCTTGTCATCAGGATTGGAGCAGACTCCGTTAATTACTATGAAATAAATTATCCGCTTTCTGCAAATGATTATACCGCGACTATGGATAAGGGAGGCTGGATAGATTTTGATATCGAGTTCAGTAAACTCACATTTCTGAAATCTCCCGACCTTGAGGATACTACTTACGTGAAAATAGATAATTACTATAGCTATTATGAAACTGACGGGATGCTTGTTAAGATGAAACGAAGCCCCACCCTGGGTAATATCAAACAAATCAGTATGGGACTGGAAAATAAAGGCTCGCTGCCCTACTCAGGACGGATTTATTTCAATGATATCAGAGTGGCGGAACCTTATAATGATATTGGCTATGCAGCTCGCGGAAATGTTAATTTAAAATTGGCTGATTTTGCCACCGTTGATATCAGCACAGAATGGAAAACTGATAATTTCCAGGCAAGTGCCGTGAGGCAAACTAAATCGCAGAATACCGCTGAAACCACAAGCCTCAATATTAATGGAAATGTCAATCTTCATAAATTATTCCCGGCACAATGGGGATTTAGAATTCCCTTAGCCCTCTCAAGACAGGAAAATCACCGAATCTCAAGATTTATGGCGAATAGTGATATACTCTGGGAATATCTCAATGATGAAGATAAAAAAAGAGAACAGAGTCATTACCTTAAATACCGCGCCGATCTGACCCTGGAACTTAATAAATCGCCAAACACGTCAAGCAGATTATGGAACGGCTTTGTAGATAATACGTTCAAAGCAACTGATCTCAGTGGATACATTGAAAAAAAATATGATGTAAAACCTACAACAATTGATACCACGCTGGCATACCAGGTGAAGCATACCTACAAATTCAATATACCAAAAGACAAAATCGGTATCAGTATTCTTAAAAACTACAAACTCTATTTTTTCCCAAATTCATTTAATAATACACTCACTTACAAGGCTGATCTACCGGATGGTAGAAGATGGCGCTGGAATACTTCTAATGATAGTGCCAGGTGGGAACTGCAATCAAACACTATTAATACAAAATCTCTCGCAACATCTTCCACTGTCAAATATGACATCCTTTCTGACCTTAACGCCGATTATACCCTGAAAACCACTCGCGATCTATTGCTAAAAAATTATCTGAGCGATTATAATATCGGTACTGAAAAAAACAGAGACCAGGCTATCAATATCTCTTATAATCCTAAATATCTGACAAATATTTTTACCTATACCACTAGCCTAAAAATCAGATACACAGATAAAACCCAAAAAAAATCGTATAACAGTGAGGAAGACGATTTTTATTATCAAGGAGGCGTCGATAGAGACGCCAGTGCCAGAATCACCCTGAAAAACCGCGATCTTATGATGAGTCTTGTTAATGCTATCTGGAAAGATGTACCCCCAAGCTCAAAACCTTCCAGCGAAAAACCCAGGCAGGAACCACCCAAAGAACCTAATAAAAACCCCGAAAAACAACAAGAAATTTTCGATAGTCACATACCCGAAAAAACAGAATTTGACCGCATTGAAGAAAAAGAACTGTATGAGATGGAACAATTGAAAATGCGGGAAGAAGCCTCTAAACCAATGAAAGAAATTACCGAACCAAGAGAAACTAAAAATGACGAACCCGAACAGGATAGTGCAGCCCAAACCCCCAAACCCAAAATCAATCTGATCAAAGCCATAGTTAAATATATCGGCGGTCTGGAAAATGTAAGCATTAATCTTGATAATAATTATAGCACAGATTATGACGATCTTGAAGAACGCCCACCCTTTGAATACCAACTGGGCTTCCCAAAAATTTTGCTCGAAAAAGATACTCAGGATAGCCTGGGAAATACTATCAGTAAGGAAATCACTATGAGACAGGATGGTAATAAAATCTCAGTCAGCACCGGTTTCCCTATCCTGAAAAATCTCTCTTCTTCCTTTAGCTATGACTGGCAGATCGTCCAGAAATACACCAGCTCATCAACGCAGACCATTACACAGAATTTTCCAAATGTAAGACTTACACTGAGCGATTTCCAAAACCTCATCGGTATCAGCTCCATTCTGAAAAGCAGCTCAATCACATCCAGTTATGCCCTCTCAAATAAACAATCCGGAGTAGTGGACTGGGTGACTCCTAACACCGAAGAAATCTCTATGAATTTCAGCCCTCTTTTATCATGGCAGGGTAATTGGGAAAAAAATATCACTTCGCGTTTTAATCTCAATCACTCTGAATCTGAGTCTATTCAATATCAAGAACAGGGAAATACCTACAGAAATTCTACTAATCAATCTGCTTCTGCCGATCTTAGCTGGTCTTTCACTGCCGAAAAAGGAATTAAAATACCATTCAGAAAAACCAGGTTCTTTATCAAAAATGAAGCTACACTCAGCCTGAACGTTACCTACAGCAGAAATTGGGGCACAAAAACCGGTTTTGATAACGTAACTCAAAAAGAAGAAGACCAGATGAATTTCTCTTTCAGACCACAAGTGTCATATAAATTCTCAAAAAATATTACCGCTGGCTTAACCAGCGAGTATAAAATTAATAATAATAATAAAACCAATAATGAACTTACTACCTTCAGCCTGTCCACTTGGGTAGAAATTATTTTCTAAAGATACTCCCGATTTTTTGCTCGATCAATCTTTCTGGAATCCCCCTGGTTTTAAAATTTTTGGTGTTGTTAAATGACCCATATTATGTGAGATAAAGATTGTTGTCAAAGTCAACCATTGTATATTGACACCCAGATATTAGAAGGCAGGATATTGTGAAGGTCTGGCGACCATTCGCAAGGTTTTGGGTGAAAAAACTTCTTCAATCTAGGTTGACTTGCGCATGGTCGCCAGACCTTCTACATGATAAGAATTATATTTGTCCTTGCATAAAATGAGAGAAATAATATAGCGTGCAAATAAAGGGGAAAGTAAGCAGGACGACTTGCCA
>CAZRXY010000125.1:0-57749 GCA_964604155.1 uncultured Candidatus Cloacimonadota bacterium
ATACCTCCCAATTGAGACCTCCCGGATGTGCGTTTGCTCTCCGGGATGGTCGACCAAGGATAATACAACCTAATACTTTATTTCCCAGTTAATTAGAACAACGATAAATTCAAAAAACAGGGGGATGCCGGTATAAAAAATTTATCTCTGCTTGACATCATTCGCAGGCAGTATTATCTATGGATTGGAGGTAAATATGGTAGAAGAAATTACGGCGGGGTGTACCCGTCCTGAAAGCCAGGTAACGGAGGAGCCGGAACAGGCACCTATGGCTCAAAACAATGTTATAAAAAAGGAGGAAACTATGATTAAAGTAGGACAAAAGATGCCGGATTTCTCGGCATCAGCTTATTTTAAAGGAAAATTCATTAATTTCAAACTCTCGGATTATCTGGGTAAATGGATAGTACTCTGTTTTTACCCGGGTGATTTCACCTTCGTCTGAGCTACCGAAGTCTCGGCAGTTGCCGAGAAGTATCCTGAATTCCAGAAATTAGGAGTTGAGGTATTTTCTGTAAGTGTAGATAGTATTTTTGTTCACAAAATGTGGAATGACACAGAGCTTTCCAAAATGGTACAGGATGGAGTACCATTTCCCATGATCTCTGATGCTGGTGGAAAAATCGGCACAATGTATGGCATATATGATGAAAAAGGTGGCGTGGAAACGCGGGGGCGCTTCATAATTGATCCTGATGGCATCATTCAGGGATTTGAAGTGCTCACTCCGCCTGTAGGTAGAAATGTCTCCGAAACATTACGCCAGATCCAAGCTTTTCAATTAGTTCGCGAAAGCAAAGGTACTCAGGCTACTCCGGCTGGCTGGGCTCCCGGCAAAGAGACTCTTAAACCGGGACCGGAGCTGGTAGGAAATGTCTGGAAAGTATGGAAAACCAGTCAGGCTTTCGATAAGAAATAAATTTCACAACCAAATACAAAAGCCGCCGACTACAAGCCGGCGGCTTTTTTTCACTCAAAAGAGACTACTTTATGATAGAGAATTTTTTATACATACTTGATTCTTCGGTTTGGAGCTGGAGGAGGTAAATGCCGCTACTGCTATTTTCGGCATTAAAAATCACTTCACCGCTGCCTGTTATCTGCCATTCCTGCAGGCATTGACCGCGGATATTATATAGCCGCAATACGCCACTTTGCTTTAGCGGAACACTGTAGGACACAGCCAGAGTATGAGCTCGTCCGTTAGCCAGGAAGAGTGGATTGGGATAAGCTTGTAGATTCGGCGATGGGGAGATCACTTCTGTTTCGTCATTTGGCACTCCTGAAATTATAGCTCTGGAAAGATAGAATTTATTATTGTTATAGGAAGAAGTGTATAGAAGCAATTGTGCTTCGCCGGTTTCCGTGCAGTTAAAATAAAAATTTTCCAGATTATACTGGTTCACAGCAATATTCTGCTCCAGAGTGCTATCACCCGCTTCAGTGGGGTACCAATTGTTATCAAACTCATAGAAACAGAAATCCAGGTCAGAATAGACCCATTCTGCTTCCCACATTAACCTATAAGAATTTTTATAGAAAAAACCATAGTAATCGTTTTGTGAAAGGTCTGCTATCTCGTAATGATAATTATCATCCATCAGATAGATATTAATATCATCCTGGAAGTAAAGATCGCCTTCAAACATCCTTAGAGAACGGATATCTCCATAAAAATCTTCATAAGGCAGATTATGGACATTATATGAATAAGATAGAGAGTTATAGCGTGCCAGTTTAAATGAATATGGAGTTTGATATATAAAAGCAATTTCATTATTCTCGCTTGTGGTATGCATCTGGTTTGTAAATGCCAATCCTTCATTCCCCTCCAAATGATCGTGTCGCTGGACAAAAGTATTTCCCGCATTACTAGAATGCAGTATTGTAATTCTATGGCTATTTGCGCCCATCAGATAATATCTGAAGGGTGGATGTTGGTTCTGGTATTGCAATCTAAGATCGAAATTAAAATCGAGGTCGTAGCCGCAGGGGTCATGCGAACCTCCAAAGGCATTTTCATCGGGGTTCCAGATTGCTGTATAATGATGTATGTTTCCTTCCTGACCGTTACAACGCATTTTATGAAGACTCCTTTCATAGAGAGCTCCATAAAAGTGCAGCGTTCCTCTGTCAAAAACAATATCTTCACTACTTTCGGGATAGACCGGGTTATAAAATGGGAAATCTGTGCCATAGGGAGTGCAGATGCCATCGCCATATTGCGGGTCTTCGTAGGGGAAGCCACAGCACGGATAACCTGCGGGTTTGTTATTGCTGTGCATGATAAATCCGGGATCACCTGTAAAGTAATTAGCATCCGAATAGACAAACTTATTCAGATCAGGATAAGTGAAAATTTCCCGCTTGCTATCAGGGAGAAGTACTTCATATTGTGGAGTACTGCCATGGGGATGCAGATATTCCACCTTTAGACTTCCTGCGTCCCATTCATAATAACTATTTCCCATTGCTGCCAGGACACCATAAATATAGATATCATCGCAATTATTCGTAACGATTTCTTGGGTCACAGGATCAATATGCTTGTATTTGATATAGATACTTTTATCGGAATATAAGCCTAGATAGGAGGAACTATACACAGGGTCCTGCCCGGGAGTAATATCCCAATAAGTAAGGTCTCCGGTGATATAGATATTTTCTTGACTGGCAATCGACATAGAGCCTGCAACACTGCCTTCTATCCAGATATCGCAATACGCTCCTACCATTGAACTTTGAACTGAAAGGGCAAAGGTATTATCGTCCCAATCCATCTCGCGTATTTCTACTTCATTTGTCCAGATGGAATCGCCTATACTAATCTCTGTATGCTCGTTATCAGGGAAACTATTGTAAACTGTGAAATCTCTCGTATCGCTTACATAATCTCCATACCGGCACATAATAACGGAACCATCTATTTTCATATAGAGAACATCACGATCAAGGCTTGCATTAAGAGTATAACCAGCATGGAAAAAATTGCCTGCGAATCCAAAATCAAAATTTGAGTTAGCATTCTCGACATATCCGCCCTGGAATATGTCGTCCATGGGGACAGTATATATTGCAGGTTGTCCCGTGCTATCATCGATTATTCTACCTTCAGAAACAACCATATCATTAAATAGGGGCCATCCGTTATTAGAACCACTCATGGTATTTCGTATGTAGATATGATCTTTGGAATAAACAGGTCCGTCAAATGTATCTTGCCCATTAAATACCTGTCCATTACGGTTGTAGTAAAACAGATTCTGGATTCCGATAGAATTATAAGGGTCTTTTCGTAACAAAGTGAGAATAATTTCCGAATCTGCATACTGCAAATCCATATCAGCGATATTGCCATACTGACTTGAAAATTCGATTGTATTAAAGCTTGCAAGCGAATTAACTGACCTCAGTTTATAAACCTTTAAATCCGTGATGTTATAGCTGGTCTTTTGAAAGAATACTACTACAACCTCACCAGTCACGCAGAAGGTGCAATCCAGGAGGTAGCGGGCAGAATGATCTATCCACATGGTACTTAAAGTGTGAATATCAAAGCTGCCTTCATTATTCTCAACCGCCATCTTAAGATAAGTTGTCCCCGGGTACAAAGAGGCATCATAATATAGTATCCATAATTTTCCTTCCACCAGCTTCACATTTTTTTCATAATTAATCACCAGTTCACCATTGAGATTAGTATCGATTTCTTCAGGTTCGCTAAAACCGTTCAACACACACAAAAACATAAATATGAGAAAAACAGCTATTACTCGCAGCATAAAACCTCCTTATTAAAAAGCTTCCCGCGCACTTTCAGGAATTTGGCATATCCTCTACACCTGACACTCATAAATAAAATAAACTAAAGGAAAAATAACCATTTCGCGCCTCCGTTAAAGCTGGGCGTACATGTGTCACGCGCATTTATATGTGTCAAGTATTATTTTCTTTTTGTTGCTAATTCTTCTATTAATCAATTCGTTTTATCATTTATTCCTGCCGGGACAGGGGGCAGTGGAGTCAGGATTAGAAATTGTTGATATGCTGAGAAAATAATGAATTGACGATAAGAGCATTGGCAAATAATTTTGCGATTATGAAATAAGAGGCGTTAGTGGTAAATATTAGTTGACAGAAAATATATATTATTTTACGTGAGCCCTGGCGTCGAAGGGGAAGAAATATGAAGAAGAAGAGTGAATATAAGTTGATAAATAATGTCCGAGTTCATCGTTTTCACAATGGTGAGATGACTCAGGCGTCATTAGCGGAATTAGTGGAAGTATCTCGTCAGACTATCATTGCGATAGAGAAGGGTAAATTTAATCCTTCAGTATTTTTGGCGATGAAAATAGCGAAAGTATTTGGTTGCCGGATAGATGACATATTCAAGCTTGTAAAGGAGGAAGAAGAAGATGATTAAGCAATTTATGTTTGAATTAATCGTGGGTATAGTGATACTTCTCTCGGTCTATTTATTTGGATTGCATGGATATTGGGGTTTTTTATTATTAGTAGCCTATCCGATATTTTTCAAGGTGAAAGGCTTTGATGAGCGTGAATTGCTTTTATTGCATCAGACAGCTACTCTCACATTAAGTATGTTATTGATGGTATTAATTTTATTATATTATTTTTCCGGCAGCAATTTTGGTTCTATCAACATAGGCAGGAACTGGTTGCAATTTGCGGTTTTATCATTTTTGATCACCCATGGAGCATCAGGAATATTTTTATTTCATCAGGATGAGGATACAGGGTAAGAGAAATAGCTATACAGTAATATCAGAAACAATTTAGCCAGACTGTGTGACATCATCTGGAATTTATTCTTCTTACGATTCATTAATTAAATTAGCAGTGAAAGACACTATCTATTGTCTATGATAGTAAGAGAAGAAATAAAAGGTGGAGATATGATGTCGAACAAAAGAAAGAAGAAAAAGAAGTACCCGTGGTTGATAGCGGTAATACTCGTCTTAGTTTCGGTGGCGGTATATTTCAGATTTATCCGTTCTGTCAAGGATGATGGAGTGAGTTTTGTGACTGCGGCATTGAGTGTAATGGATATAGAATCTCTTGTATCGAGCACAGGCACGTTATCGGCAGTAGGCACATTGGAGATAGGTACTCAGGTATCGGGTAAATTGGACAGTGTACTTGTGGATTTTAATGATTCGGTGAAAGAGGGTGAGATATTAGCAATATTAGACCGGACGACCTTGAAATCGACTTATCGTGATGCAGTATCTAGTCTTAAGCGTTCGCGGGCTCAATATGAACTGATGCAGGAGAAATTTGCCAATGACAGCAATTTATATGACAGGGGTTTGATATCTTCCTATGAATATAAGAGCAGTAATACGGAGCTTGTTGCCTCGGAATCGAATTTTATATCAGCAGAAATAGCCTTAGAGAAAGCGGATCAAAATTTGAATGAATATGCGATAATAAGGTCGCCTATAGACGGGATGGTATTATCCCGCGAGGTAGAAGCAGGTCAGACGGTTCAGGCGAGTATGAGCGCTCCCACACTATTTATACTGGCAAAAGATTTACGTAATATGGAAATAGAGGCATTAGTTGACGAGAGCGACATAAGCTCTATTGAGCAGGGACAAGATATAAGATTCACTGTGGACGCCTATCCGGAGCGGGAATTTAAGGGAAAAGTAAAGCAGCGTCGGTTGCAGCCTACTGTAATATCCGATATAGTACATTACACGGTAGTGTGTTCGGCGGAGAATTCGGAAGGGATATTATTGCCGGGCATGACGGCGACGATAGAATTTATAATATCGTATCGGGATCAGGTCTTGGCGGTGCCAAATTCTGCTTTCAGCGTTCAGATGCCGGCAGAATTCATGGAGGCTGCATCCGCAAGAGCTTTGGCTGGAGGGGGCAGATCAAAAAAGACAGTCCCAAAGACCGCGGCAAACATGGGTAGATTGTGGTATAAATCGGAAGATGGCAGCCTGGGTATGGCAATAGTAGAGAAAGGACTCAGCGATGGGATGAACACAGAGATAGTGAGAACGGGGAAACTTCCGGAAAATGCCTTAATAATCACACGGGTGCGCACAAATGGAACGGGTTCTGCTACAACGACGAATCAGATGCGGGGAGGTGGGATGCCGCGTGGACCGGGCATTTTTTAGGAAAGAAGGAAGCAGAATGAAAAGCGTAATAGAAATGCGAGGTGTGAGCAAGATTTATCAGATGGGAGAGCTGGAAGTTCGAGCCTTAGGCGGGATTGATCTGGAAATTGCTTCAGGAGAGTTTGTTGCAATTATGGGAGCTTCGGGATCGGGCAAATCCACATTGATGAATCTGATAGGCTGCCTGGACGAACTAACGGGTGGCGAATATTATTTAGATGGTGAAGATGTCCGTGATTTTGACAGCGATGATTTTGCTGCGATTAGAAACAGGAAGATAGGCTTTGTGTTCCAGGGTTTTAATCTATTAGCTCGGACGAGTGCATTGGAAAACGTGGAATTACCGCTATTATATAATCATAGCATAAAGATGAGTGAAGTTGAAGATAAAGCGATTAAATCACTGGAGCTGGTGGGGCTGGGAGACAGGCTTGATCATGAACCGAGTCAATTATCTGGAGGTCAGCAGCAGCGAGTGGCAATAGCACGGGCACTGGTGAATAATCCGGCATTAATACTGGCAGATGAGCCTACCGGCAATCTTGACAGCCATACATCGGAAGAGGTAATGAGATTATTTCAGGAATTAAACGATCAGGGGATAACCATAGTATTGGTGACACATGAGGCGGATATAGCAGAATATGCCAAGCGGAAAGTGTTACTCAGGGACGGCTTAAAGATAGAAGACGAAGCTATAAAACTGCGTCGAGTACCGATAAACAAGCAGCAATTAGCGGATAATGAGGGGAGCAGATGAAACTTATCATACTATTTAAAATTGCATTGCGTAGTATATTCAAGAACAAGATGAGGAGTTTTTTAACTTCACTGGGGGTAATTATCGGAGTATGTTCTGTGATAGTTATGGTGGGTGTGGGTTCCGGTTCACAGAAGAAGATAGAAGATTCCATATCATCACTGGGGACAAATCTGATCATGGTTTTTCCCAACCATGCCAGATATGGAGGAGTTCATACAGCTCGAGGCAGTATCCAGAGTCTTCAGGTTGATGATCCTGTATTTTTGGAAGAACATGGTGAATATTTGCTGGCAGCCAGTGGGAGTGTATCTACTCGTCAGCAGGTTGTGGGAGGGGTTAGTAACTGGAATACTACGGTAATGGGTGTGAGCCCCAGTTATTTGACAATAAAGAGCTGGGAGGTAGAAAGCGGGACATTTTTTGATGCCGGTGATGACAAGACCAAAAAAGCCGTCTGCGTATTAGGCAAAACGGTAGCGGAG
This sequence comes from uncultured Candidatus Cloacimonadota bacterium, assembly GCA_964604155.1. Taxonomy (GTDB): domain Bacteria; phylum Cloacimonadota; class Cloacimonadia; order Cloacimonadales; family TCS61; genus Stygibacter. The sequence goes on from CAZRXY010000125.1 coordinate 7,407, forward strand.
GCATTATTTCCTGATACCGATGCAGTGGGTCAGCAATTACGGATCAGTAACAAGCCTTTTAAAGTAATTGGAGTATTAAGTACAAAAGGTGAAACTGCCATGGGAAATGATCAGGATGACGTGATACTTGCACCTATAAATACAGTTCTCACGCGATTACGTGGTAGAACCTATATAAATCAGATACTGGTGAGTGCGATAAGTGAGAAAGCGATACCCGAGGCACAACATGAGATAGCCGAATTAATGAGACAGAAGCACGGGATAAGCTATGGAGAAGATGATGATTTTATGGTTCGAACTCAGACGGAGATAACAGACATGGCATCGGAGACGTCTCGTACATTGACACTTTTACTGGCAGCCATAGCCGGTGTATCGCTGGTGGTGGGCGGAATTGGCATAATGAATATCATGTTAGTATCTGTAACTGAGCGAACGCGGGAGATAGGCATCAGACTGGCAATAGGAGCAAAGAGTAAGGACGTACTAAGTCAGTTTTTATATGAGGCGATCACATTGAGTTTAGCGGGAGGCTTTTTAGGGATAGTGCTGGCATTTGGTATCAGCTTTGTAATGAATCGCTTTACCGCCATAGATACAGTGATCAATCCCCAGATAGTAATAATTGCGGCATTATTTTCCGGGGCTGTAGGCATTTTTTTTGGATATTATCCGGCGAGGAAAGCCGCCAGGATGAATCCGATAGACGCCTTACGATACGAATAGGAGACACAATGAGAAAATCACTTATATTAATAATAATAATGATCAGCAGCATCTTTTTGGTGGCAGAAGTTATTGATCTTGAAGCTGCCTGGCAGATATTACTAAAAAACAATTTACAATTGTGTTCCGAAAAGCTCACAAGAGATAACAGCCTATCTGACGTAAAGCAGGCGACAAGAAACTTATTACCGACAGGGAATCTGGGAGGTTCTTACGGACTGAGAGGGGATGAGCTTGATAATGAGAGCATTGGTTTTAGCGTTTCATTATCACAGAATTTATTTCAGGGGGGCAAATTTCTGAATAATTATCGCTCGAGTAGAAAAGCACTTACCAGATCAGAATATAATTATGAGGCATTACTATTGAGCCTGCGGATGCAATTGGAAACTAAGTATTATGCAGTAATAGAAAGTGATGAGAATCTGCAGATTTCCAGACAGGAGCAAAAATACAACCAGGTTAATTTATCGGCAGCAGAACTCAGGTATGAGAACGGCACGATTTCCTATGGTGAATTATTACAATTACGCAGCACGACAGCTCAACAGGAAGTTATGATACTAAAGGCAGAAAACCAGTATCAGATAGCGATAAATGATTTGAAGAACTTTTTACTGATAGAAGATGATCTGATTTTATCCGGGAAAGCTCTAAGTGACTATCAGAGTGAACTTGAAAAGCTGAGTAAGCTGGAAGCTAGTGACCTTAAGATACTTGAGATGAGCTTGATGGACTATGCTGCGGAAAATAACCCTGAATACTTGCGCGATAAGATCAATGTAGAGATAAGTGAACTGGAGCTAAATTCCGCAAAAGGGAACTTTTTGCCATCTCTTTCCCTGAGCATAAGCAGGGGCTGGAATTATGATAACTGGGGTGATAATCCCGAAGGATCGCTAAGTTTGGGGGTCAGTGCTTCGTTACCTGTTTTTTCTGGCTATGATAATTATCTGAATTATGCTAAAACGCGTAATAGCAAGAGCCAGGTACTTATAACCGAGGAGCAGAGTAAGAGAGCTATGAACCAGCAGATACAAAGTGGGCTGCTCAATCTGGTGGCAGCGGTTATGGAATTACGAGCAGCAGAGAGGGCAAGGGAATATGCTCAAGTATCATACGAGACAGCCGAGGAGCGATTCAGGAATAATATGATTACAGCTAATGAGCTTTTGAATACTCAGACGGTGATGCAGACGGCGGAGAGTAATTTGAATTCCGCGATTTATTCATTTTTACGTTATAAGTGTGCACTACAGCAAAATCTTGGAATAATAGATGAGACCGACTTGTGGGAATTACTTTTTTAGGAACTAAAGAAGTATATCGGGCAGCGATATTCTGCAGATAGTCGAGAGCGGGCTGTGGTCATTTGATACGGTGCAGTTATATAGCGATTTAATATCTTCGGGAGCATTAGCGGTAACAAAGCTATGTCCTGCGATATTGAGCATATCGAGGTCATTATAGTCATTTCCCAGGCAAAGAGTATCTTTGATATCAATATTCAAGGAATTGCAGAGCCAGCGGAGGGCATGTCCTTTGGATACAGAGGGTGGAAAGATTTCCATCCAGTCATAATGTCTGGTGATAGGTGAAGTGGTGCGTACTACATGAAAATCAATCAATTCTGCTTTGATTTCGTCTATGCGTGGAGAGCGATGAGGATGAAAGCTCAGGAACTGCGAGGCGGGCTTGAGGTTAGGCAAATCGATAAAATCTGAGGCAAAGTTCCTGTACCAGCCCCAGCGGAGCAGATAATCTGGATGATTATTGCCGGCATCGTAACAGATCACATAATGATTATCGGGCAGGACATCGTGGATCATGAAATCTACATTTTCCTTGAGCAGAAATTCTGCAATGAATCTTACCTGTTTAGTGGTAAGATGATTTGTATTAAGAAATTCCTGGTTTTCATAATTAATGATTCCTAGTCCGGTGGAGATGATAGCATAATCAATATGAGGGTTATTATTCAGGACTTTGCGGGTAGAATACCAGTTTCTGCCGGTAGCGACCACACGAATAATCCCGGCATTACCAAATTCTGCCAGCATATTCTGGTCTTGAGCACTGATATGGTTAGAGGAATTCAGCAGCGAGCCATCGAGGTCCATCACAGCGAGTTTTATTTGGGTCATCTAAACATCCAGTTTTTTTATAGAAAGCCGGGAGGGGAAATTGAGTAAATCGGGGAGTAATGGTTCGAGATAGATTCCCTGTCGCAGGTCTGTGAGATAATCCAGAGAAAATTCTATTGCCTTATAGATAAAATTTGCCGCTCTTTCTATGGCGACGGGTAATGAGCAGTGCTGCATCAGACAGCCGGTGACAATACTGGCAAAAGTATCACCAGTGCCGGGGAAATTTCCCGGGAAATAGCGGCACGATAATTTCCAAAAATCATCCGTTTTTTTATCATAGGCATAGATGCAGGTATATCCATCATCACAGCTATCAGGAACGCTTGTGATGATCACTATCTGGGGATTGAGGTCAGCTAATTTTTTCAGCCAGTTGATCATTGTGGGATTATCTGGTATGATATTAGATGATTCGTCCAGAAGGAGCGCAGCTTCGGTAATATTTGGAGTGATTACATGAGCAGAAGTAATCAGTTCCTGCATAGGAGCGATAATATCTTGGGTAAATACGGGATACAAATGTCCATTATCTCCCATCACCGGATCAATAACTATCAGTGCGTTTTTTTTGGCAGTTTTAGCAATCAGTTTCTGCACGACGGTTACTTGTCGTGGTGAGCCCAGAAATCCGCTATAAACCGCATCGAATTTGAGATCAAGTTCTTGCCAGTGCTCAATAACCTCTTCCATAAAGTCCGTAAGGTCTATCATCCGGGTATTAGTAAATTCACTAATAGAAGAAAGCACTGCCGTGGGCAGGGGGCATACCTGTATCCCCATAGTTGATAATATGGGAATAACTGCTGTAAGGGAAGCTTTACCAAATCCGGATATATCATGGACAGCAGCAATTTTTTTTATATCTTTCATTTCATCTCCATTTGAAATTATCCAGGGCTTTGAGATTTTCTTCGGACAGCAATTGATCTGCAATCACTAAGAATAATGGTTGTGAGGCTTTAATTGCATCGGGTTCTATTCCTGTGATATAATGATCAAAACTCATCATTGCCATTTTACAATAAATACTGGCACTCAGAAATTTTCCCTTTGCATAGAGATAGAGATAATTATTGCTATTACCAAATTCTATTGCTGCAAAATTCAGATTATCACTGCTTGCATTTCCTTCCGACAACTTTAAGATTTTCTTGTCACAATGAATTTTTAAGGGCGTTTCTTCGTTCAAAAAGATAGAGGAATATGCTCTCACATAATTGACAAATGCCCCATCAGAGGCGATTACTTCGTTAAAAATGGCAATCACATCCTGGGAGGGGCTAATCAGGTAATTATAGCAGATAGTGATATTATGTAGTTCAGGGATATTTTCGTCATACTTAACCGAATAGGAGAAGCCCTGCCACTTGTTATCAAACATATCTAACCTTGTTACGGAATTAAGAGTATATTTTTGATTTGCCAGCAGTGTTTGAGAAATCCTGCGTGGCTTGGTAGAGATTCCCCCAAACCAGTGATTGTCCCATCCTCGTGTATAAGCTTTGGGGAATGAACTACTCAAAAGCTCCAGTCCCTGGTGATTCAAAGAGAAGATACCGGGATTGAAACTCGGGCAGGTTTTCACCAGCAATTTATTGCTTTGCATCAGGCTGATTATTTCGTTGTTTTCCATTCGTTCTGTAACATTTAGATTTTCAGGAAAATTTTGAAAGGTAAATTTCTCAAACGAATATATCTGGGCTTCTTCCTCAATTTCCAGCTTAATCTTGTTTTTGCGACAGATTTTTGCCTGCCAGGAGTTTGCCGCAAATTTATCTGTCAGGACGATCTGGTTATCTGCAATAACCCGCAGGGTTTTTTCAGACACACTACCGGTGCGGTCATAATAGGTTAAATAAATCTCAGGATCACAAAAAGGATTATTATCATTAATGACAAGATCACGCAACCTGGTTAGATTCGGGAATTCAGATGAATTGTAGAACCAGGTATAGAAATCTTGCCAGCTTGAAAAGTGATTGAGGGCAATACTCTCCCCTTGGATATTGATTTTCCGGGCAGGCATAAGATCGCCCAGTTCATAGATCACTCTTTGCCACCATTCACCAAATTTTAGAATCCGTTTGCAGTCCCAGGATATGGCTGCCGTAAAGCCATCTTTATCAAAAAACATCCAGCCGGGAGAAATATTAACAATAGGTAATTTCCGCCAATATCTATTTTTTTCTGAACATTCCATTTCCAGAAGCCTCCCGTCATAAACTGCGTGGGTAGCGGCGCTATCAAAACAGGTTTCCAGATGTGGAATTTGGATTTTTTCAGCACCGATATTTTCAATTTCCCAGTTATGCAGAAGAATATTATCTTTTTGCAGGATAAAAATATGGCTGGCAAGTATCTGTTTATTCCGGCTTTTATAGATAATTTTCATCTCGGTGGACTCTTCGGTTTGCCGGAAGCTTACATTTTCTGGACTAACATTGGAAAATTCTCTTTCATAGGGTTCGCTAAGCCGTGGGGCTCGCATAAAGTACCAGAAATCTTTGTTTCCCGCTTCCAGATATATGGGACACTGAGTATTTTCTTTAAAACACAATAATTTGATTGACCCTTTTTGGATAAACCAGAATTTCTTGGCTTCACCATGAAAAGTAGTCTCCAGATCCGGTATCTGCAGCTTTAGCTTTTGGATATAACTGATGATTTCTTTATCTGTATTCATTTGCACTTTGATCTTTTGATCATAATAACAGCCCTTTTTAAGGACAGCATCGAGCGTGATAACCTTTGTTTCTTCAGCACTCAGCTTTGCCTCGACCCTCTTGCATAACAAATCAATCTGGGGCAGATTGATCAATTCTGTATTAAGTCGCACGTTTTCCTTCAGGTTATTTTTAAGTTGTAGAAATAACTTCATCTTTCCAGGGCGAAAAATTCTTTTATAATCAAGGCGCAGCGAGACACTTACGGGAGCCATGGGCTTGAGACTCATTTTAAGAGGAAGAGGTAACCCATTAATTTTCAGCTCTACCAGTACGGCTGGATTTTCACCACTTTTGGGCATGATATCATCTGATACTTCAATATCAAAAGATTCCAATGAGCGGTCTAAGATGCTGATATGCTTCTGTTCGCCGGCTTCTATCGCCGCCTCTCCCTTTAGCAGAATATCACATTCCAGTGGTTGCACGCTATTATTCACAATTTCCAGAAATATCTGGCGTTTACCAAAAAATACTTTCCTGTCGTCTGCTTTCAGTTTTACCGAAAATTCATTACACTTAAGGTATTTTAATCCTTTGGCATCAGCATCAAAATCTGCTTCCAGGAATATTTCATCTTTTTTCCAGCAATAATGCAGTAATTCAAAATTATTTTCCATGATACTGTCTGGTTCCAGTGCCAGTTCACAAATGCAATCGTCGTACCAGTCCATTTTTTCAAAATAAGGTTGGATTATCTTGAGGTTCATTAAAAAGGGTAAATAATTTTGCATATACATGGCAGAATTATTTGTCTGCCAGCGAAACCCGATCTTTTTATAGAGGGGAACGGCTTTATTATTTCCGCTCCAGGAGTGCAGATCAAGCCTTTCATAGCCGGATTTAATGCTGTCATTGAGAGCTTTGAGAATCAAAGCTTTGCCATACTTTTTGTTCCAGTGCTTTGGCACAACATTCAAAAGCGGGATATAGACAGCTTTTTTATCGTAGTATTCCTCGAGCTTGCAATATCCCATAACGTTATCGCGTTCATCAATTACAAGATATAAGCCAATATGCTCGGCGTTTGTCTCTTCATTGATCACAGATTGCTCAGTCATATTCCACGATTCGCCATTCCATCCTTCGTCGCTGGCATTCCACATATCTGCAATAGAAGCGGCGAGTCGCGGCTCAAATTCTACTATTCTGGCTCCTGCCAAATCTAATTCTTTTATTATCATAATCCTTTTCCTTATGCTTGTTTCCAATTAAGATATATGACAGTGGGATTTTGAGATTCAGTGGCTCCAGCCATTCGAATCCGCATGATATATCCTTTTCATATTCACCAAAAAAACTGATATTAATATCATTTTCGAGCAAACCCATCACAATATCAGAAATAGTATGAGTAAATTCATAGTGCACAGGTGCTTTATAATCTACCCAGCCATAGTAATCCAGGCTCTCCTCGTATTCGCAGGCTTCTGTTTCGAAATAAGGATGGGCAATCTCAATTCTGCTATCCTCACTTTTTTCCCAGGGCAGCATAATGCTGAAGGGGTGAGAATCATAGATGAAAAATATTCCCTGAGGCTTTAGCAATCTACTTACGATGGCAAAAAATCCATTAAGATCGGGCAGCCAGCACAACCCGCCTATCGTCATGTAAACCAGATCGAATTTGCCATCAAATTTTGAAGTGATATCATAGACATCAGACCTGAGATAATCAACCTCAATATTACAGTCCTGAGCTCTTTGAATGGCTTCAGCGATGGCTTCATCGCTGATATCTACTCCCAGGCAGTAATCTGCTCCCATATTTTTAAGTGACATTAGTTCTCTGCCATTATTACAGCAGAGGTGGATAACAGCTTTCCCGGCAATTCCCACTTCAATCAGCTTGGTTAATTCCGGTTCCTGCTGGATGATATAGCCCGGCTGTCTGAAAAATGTATCCCATTCTGTTTTTTTGACCTTCTGATGATAAGGCATGGCAGCATTCCAGGCAAGCCTATTTTTTTCGGTGTATTCTTTCAATTTCATTTAGAGCTTCTCTAATTCTTCGAGGGGTTTATTGAGAACTTCGGTTCCAGGCACCACAAATCGACCATCTCTGATAATATCAAATCGCTGACCGCTTTGGGACACTGCAGTGATATATGCCAGTTCTTCATAGGGCAGAGTGATATCGGTGTGTTTATTCGTGTATGCCTTGTTCATATCTGTTTTTCTAAAAATACTTACTTCGTTATCACGAGCCGTGATCTCCTTTCCATCGGGATTAAAGACCGGTTTATCTTCCTCCCAGCTAAAGCAGGTATCTCCTATGGCAAAATGAGGTCCCATCTTTTCTATGATCAAAACGGGCATCTGTGACAGGATGTGGAATCTTTTTGCCATAAGATAGGCAGGTGTATTAGTGCCGATGGCAAATTCGCCTAAAGGCAATTTTTCGTGCGGCAGAAAGAGACTTTCATAAACATATTTTATGTTTTTTTCTTCGTTATCATAATTTGTGCAGGTATATTCGGAAGCAAAGCCATTCTTAAAAGTGATTCTCAGGTTATCATAGCGAAGATCATCGATATAGATATCGGTTATATGCAGCACGCCATCAGTACCGCTAAGTTGCGGCGAAGTAAAAACTTCTCCCACTGGGATATTTACGTCAGCTCCACAATTTACGAAATTAGTTTGCTTGTCCGGGTCGTCCAGTTTCTGCATCTGCACTCGCATATCCGTTTGATTATCACCTTTACCCCGCACTTCCACATAATCAGCTTTATCCAGTAAATCGATGATTTTTTGCTGAATATTTGTCCAAAGCTCAGAATCAAGCATATTTATTTCAGCAGTATTTTCAAAGATTTCCGGGAACTTATCACCGATTTCGGGTAGAGGGAAGCCGATAATACAGAAGCTGGTTTCTGATCTGGGAGCATATTTATCAAAGATTTGCCTGCTGTGTAGATTGAATTTTTTCATAAGCATCTGCTGTTTTTTGTCAAGCTTGAGGCACTCTTCTTTCTGCTCTGGTGAAAAAAGTTTTTCACCGAATCTTTCAAAGTAGATTGCGCCTGAATAACCTTTAATGAGTTCACTAAGTCTATTTGAGGATTCTTCCTGCTCAGCAACTGATTTATCGACCAGTTCTTCCGTGAGATAGAGTGCACTATCCCAGCGGTGATCGTAAGAAAACTGCGGGTTAACCTTACTAAAGCCTACTTGAGGGATAAGCGGTTCCAAGCCGTATTCACGCAGCATTGGTAGTGCTTTACGAATAATCTGTTCTTGGCCCATATTATAATTAACAATCACAGTGCTTTTTATTTTGTAATCTTTACTATCTGTCTCAAAGCCCTGAATATAGGCTTTTACGAGGGTCTCTGCCAGTTTTGTAATCTTTTCCTCAGGATAGGCATTCAGAAAACGTGCTGTTTCTACTTCATTTGTGCCTACACTATTCAGATACTGGTACAAATACCGCAAGTCATGCAAATCTGCCTGTTCCACAATGTCCAGATTCTGTCTATAGCGCACACTGTATTGCTTCATGCTCCTATACCGGGCAATATCCGAATCTGGTCTCATCATGGATTTTCGGATTATCTTGATCCAGGCTTCTGCTTCTCTGGGAGCGTGGTATATTTCAGATAGCATACTGCCCTTGTGAGCCAGGGAAAAAAATTGTCCATCCACCGCAAAATGATACAAAGGCTGGAACATAGCAGCAATACCTGCTGCTATTTTTCCCAGGTCCAAGCCAAATTCTTTGGCAGCCCAGGCAGGATTAAAGACACTATCGGGGTAGGCTTCCGGCTCGACGCCCTTAAAGAGTGCTTTATTAAGTTTCTGCAGCTCTATCAGTGTGTGTTCACTGTAAAAACTGCTCTTCCAATCTTCAGTCAATTGAGTAGCGTGAATGAATTTTAATGCCAGAATATGGAAATATTGAGCCCACTTATCCTTACTATTTGCGGTATTTTGCAGGATTCTCTCGCATTCTTCCACACTGCTTTCATATTCTTCCCAATATCTTTCATTGAGATCAAATCTTAAATCTTCTAACATCACAACCTCCTTATTTTTTCCAATTTTCAAATCTGTAAAGATCTTCGTCATTCAATAATACCTTTATCAATACGCCATCTTCATGGTATTCTTTGCTCAGCACCTCACCTAATTCAAAAAGACTGGAAAGCACTTTTTGTTCAGCATGAGGTATCAGAAGACTATGTTCGTGAGCAGCATTTAATTTCTTATCAACTATATCAAGTAAAAAATCAAGATTTTCTTTTTTCAGTGCTGAGATAAATATTCCCTCGCTATACTGGTTTTTCAAATCATTGAGATCATGAGCGTGAGATATTGCATCAGTTTTATTGAAAACTATCAATTGCGGAATATCATCTGAACCTATCTCTTTGAGCACGGTGTCTACATCTTTCAGGTGTTCTTTGTATTCTGGTGCAGAGGCATCCGTAATATGCAGGAGCAAATCTGCATCACGCACTTCCTGCAGGGTGGCGCGAAATGATGCCACCAGATGATGCGGCAGATGTGAGATAAATCCTACGGTATCCGAGAGGATAATCTTTTTACCCTTAGCCAGTTCTATCGCTCTTGATGTAGATTCTAAAGTGGCAAAAAGCTTATCCTCTACTAAGACGTTTTTTCCTGTGAGAGCATTAAAGAGAGTGGATTTGCCTGCATTTGTATAACCCACAATACAAACCTTCTTGTATTGCTCCAGCCTGTATTGCCTTTGCACCTCCTTCTGTTCTGCAATCTTTTTTAGATCCTGTTTTGCTTTGGTGATTTTCATTCGCACTATTCTTTTATCCAGTTCTATCTGCTTTTCGCCGGCACCGCGGGAAATCCCTCCAGTGCTGGCTGTGCCGCGTTCACGATCCAGATGCTGCCAAAGATTACGCAGACGGGGCAATTCATATTCGTATCTTGCCAGATTAACCTGGATTTTTGCCTCTTTACTTTTGGCATGCTTCAAGAATATCTCCAGTATTACCTCTGTGCGGTCAAGTACATCGATTTCAAATTTCTTGATGATGTTCCGTATCTGTGAGGGCATAAGATCATTATCAAATATAAGCACATCACCATCTTCCATCTGAGCCTTGACCTCTTCCATGAAACCTTTCCCGGTATAATAGGTTTTATCTGGTTTATCACGCTTCTGCAGATGTTTGCTCACAGTCACCAAACCCATAGTTTCCACGAGCAATTCCAATTCCTGCATTGATTTTAATTTTGCCTCCTCTTCGAATGACTGGCAGATGCCAATCAAATGTGCCTTAGGCATCACAACATCTACTTCTTTTAATTGTTTTCCTTGTTTCTCCTGCATCATTTCCTCCTAAATTGCCTGGTACATATCTTCCATAAACTGATTGCGGTAGAGCTGCCAGTAGTGTCCCTGTTTTTGCAGCAATTCCTCGTGATTACCCATTTCGATAATTCTTCCCTTCTCTAGTACCAATATCCGGTCTGCCGACCTGATAGTTGATAATCTGTGAGCAATGATAAAGCTGGTTCGTTTTTTTAAGATTTGCTCTATTGCTTTTTGAATCATCTGCTCAGTTTCCGTATCTACAGATGAAGTGGCTTCATCTAAAACAAATATCGCCGGATTGCCAATTATTGCCCGGGCAAAAGAGACTAATTGCTTTTGTCCGGACGATAAGCCGCTGCCGCCTTCGCCCACTTCACTATTATATCCTTTTTCCATCTGCATGATAAAATCGTGGGCATTCACCAGTCTGGCAGCTTCTTCTATCTGCTCATCACTTGCTTCACGGCAGCCATAACGTATATTATCTTTAATAGTTCCGCTGAAAAGATGAGGAGTCTGCAGCACGTAACCGATCTGGGATTGCAGCCAGAGAAGCGGACGTTCACGGTAGTTCGAGCCGTCTATTTTTATGGTGCCCTGCCCAGGTTCATAAAACCTGCAAACCAGATTGACTATTGTACTTTTACCCGAGCCGGTCTCCCCCACCAGAGCCAGCTTTTCTCCAGCTTTCACTTTCAAATTAAAATCCTCCAGCACCTTTTCACCATCTTTATATTCAAATGAGACAGTATCAAATTCTATATCTCCCTTGATCTCAGGCAGCTCACTGCTATATCTAAAATCCTTTGCAGCATACTTTTCGCGGATTGCAGAACTGTCTGCTATTTCTACCTTTTCATCCAGGAGTGAAAATATCCGTTCTGCAGAAGCCTGGGCATTTTGCAATTCGGCAAAAATCCGTCCTAATTGGTAAAGCGGCTCCATCATAATGGAGATGTAGCTCATGAAGGCGGAAAGTGTACCAAATGTAACGCTGCCGGCAATGACTCCACTGCCCCCTTTCCATAAGACAATGGAGGTGCCTGCCATACCCAGAACAACGAGAACCGGAAGAAATATTGCCGATACTATAGCGGCCCGAACTGAGACTCTATACATCCTGCTGGTGAGCTTCTGGAAATCATTCAGGTTCTTATTTTCTAAGACCAGTGTTTTTGTGGTAATGGCTCCGGATATACCTTCGCTCACTGCCCCTGTAATGCGTGAATTAGTCTTTCGCACTTCCCGATATGATTTCAGGATCACTTTATGAAAATAAAATGTTGCCCCCGCCATGAGTGGTACTATGGTCAAGGAAAGCAAAGCCAATCGCCAGTTTATCACAAGCATCACAACCACATTACCGACCAGTAGCACACTGCCCCACACGACGTCAACCAGTCCCCAGCTTATGATCTCACTCAGCCTGCCGGTATCTGAGGTCATCCTCGCCATGATCCAGCCTACAGGTGTTTTATCAAAATAGCCAAATGCCAGATCCTGCAATTTTCTGAAACCGTCACGTCTTATTCTGTAGCAAAGCCCTATCTCTATTTTGCCTGCTTTCACGATAAAGAAATAGACATTAAAACTCTGGATCAGAAAAATCCCCAGAAAACCGGCAATAAACAGCCAGATGCCCTTGGTATTGCCCGGTATGATAAATTCATCTATCGCCCAGCGGTTAAAAAGGGGATAGATTATATCCATTCCTGCCGTAAAGATCATCAAAAAACCCAATACCAGCAAATCTCCCCGCATCGGTTTCAGATATGCGGCAATTTTTCTGAATACCGCCGGATCAAACCGCTTCTTATAATCATATTCTTCATATCCCTGCATATTTATATCTCCTGTCTAATCTTCTCTGTTCACGAGACAATTTCTTCCATTTCCAGACAACTCTGGATTTTCCAGACACGCTGATAAATTCCTGGCTGTAATAACAATTCCTCATGATTACCCATCTGCGTTATTCTGCCATCCTCAAGCACAAAGATTCTATCCGCTTCGGCTATCGTAGTGAGCCTGTGGGAGATGATAATGGTGGTCACCTGCTCTTGTCTCTGCTTCAAACGCCGCCGGATTTTACTGTCTGTTTCTGTATCAACTGCAGAAAGCGAATCATCAAAGATCAGGATCGGCGTTTTTTGCATCAAGGTTCTTGCCATTGCCACTCTCTGTTTCTGCCCCCCACTCAAAGTAACTCCCCGCTCGCCTACAATTGTTTTATAGCCCTTATCAAATTCTCCGATCACTTCATGTACTGCTGCCTGCTGGGCAGCGATATGAATGGCAGATTTTTCCTGCACAAGCTCGGTGATACCTATGTTCTCTTCAATAGTCCGGGAGAACAGGAATGGCTCCTGCAAAACAATACCAATATTTTTTCTAATATAATGCTTATCAATATCGCGTAATTCTCTGCCGTCTATCTTTATTGAGCCTTTCTGATAATCATATAGCCGTGGTAATAGATGCACCAGACTTGATTTTCCCGAGCCTGTTGCTCCCAGAAAAGCAACCGTCTCTCCAGCGGCAATCTTCAGGCTCACGCCCTTTAGCACAGGAATATCTGCGTCGTAACCAAACCAGACGTCTTCCATTTCTATCTCGCCGGCAAGAGGCGTATCGCTTGTTTCACCCAGTTCTTCTTCCTTTTCATTAAGCACTTCATCAATTCTACCTATGGCAACTACACTTTTACCCAGATCGACCAAAATTCTACCCATTGCCCTGAAGGGCCAGATCAGCATATTTATATAGGAAGCAAATGCCATCATTGTACCCAAAGTAATCCTGCCGGTTGCTGCCTGCCAGGTGGCTATAGAGATCACCAGCACCATCTGTAAACCGCAAAGCAGATCAGAAAAGGACCAGAACATTGCCAGATTCTTCATCATCCTGAAAAGCTGATGTGTGTATCCGCTATTTTTTGCATCGAATTTTTCAATTTCAAAATTCTGTGCCGCAAATGCCCTCACAACGCGAACTCCGGTCACATTCTCCTGGATCACGCTGTGCATCCTGCTTTCTGATTTCTCCACATCTTCAAATATATTACGTACTTTTTTGTAAAAAAGCAGAGAAAACGCCATTATCACAGGCATCAGAGCTGTAGAATACAAGGTCAGCTTCCAGCTCATCGGCAACATAAAACTTAAAGCAAATATCAGCATAAATAGCATTCTGCCTATCTCCACTAATTGCATTGCCAGCATCCGGCGCACTGTTTCTATATCTGAAGTACTCCTCTGGATAAGATCGCCGGTTTCTACCTTCTGATGGTAACTATAGGGTAATTTCTGAATATGATCATAAAGCCGGTCTCGCAGATTACGGGCTATATTCTCAGATGCTTTTGCACTCCACATACCTTTAAAATACTGGGAAATCCCTCGAATTATCGCCAATACCATCAGTACTAAGGCACAAATCCACAGATTACTCAAAAGATGCTCTCTGCCACCTAACAATTCGAAACTGCCGCGGATTATCGGGTCTATCCAGGTAACTCCTGTCAATTGCTCACTGCCTATGATATTATCTACTGTAACCCGCAATACCAGGGGCCAGATAAAATTGACCAATGCTGCCATTGCCACTGCCACTAGAGCCAGCAGATAGTGAACCCGCTCTCCTCGCATTAATGACCATAACCTGACTATATTTTTCATACTGTCTATTCCTCCAAAAATAAAAAATCCCGTGGGTTCTGGAACCCACGGGATTTTTTGGATAAAAAAATGGTGGAATCCAGGCGTTATTAACTCACTACGCCACCGGTTCCACCAATATATCTTCTGCCAAGGCAGATAATTGATTTCTTATAGTATCACTATAAACAAAAACCAGAAGCGTCTAAGTGCTACGCAATCTCCCGGTAAATATTCTCATTGTATTCTCCTTTTAATTTATTTTGTCCGAAAATTTATTATACCAAAATCGTGTCAATAAAAAAATATTCACACAATTCTAAACAGGGAATTGAGGCTGCACAAACAACTGCGCCAAATTCTCTACCAAAAAATACTTACAGCAAGTATTATTAGCTAAAAAAATGCTTCTTACTCAATGATAAGATCAATCACCCTCACAACCCCATTAATGGTATCTGTAACCATTAATTCTGTTATGCCGGAAGCCTCATTTGCTCGGATTACCACCATTTTCCCATTTTCGTTTACCAGTAAAATCTCAGCTAATTGTGGATTAGCTATCTGCCACAGATATTGTGGTTCGTGAGAAGGAAGATAGGTATCAGCTTTCAACACATGGCTCGCAGAATCGCTGATTGTGTATTCTTCTATCCCATAGGGCAGTCCATTTTCGGGATCAATATTTATATATACTCCTGGTATCAAGCCATAGAAACCAGAGCTGTTGAATTGACCAAGAATCCGTGAACCATTACCGGAAAATGGATTATCATGAATACTTATTTCTATAGTGTGATCCACATCGCCTCTTTTGGGTGTGATATAATGCAGCCAGTAAATACTCGCCAGAACATCTAAACCTGCCTGCTGGATATCAAAAAATGCTGCTTCAGCCTCTGCGGCTGAATTCAGGTGATAGAAATCGCCGTTGCCCAGGGCGTTTAAAGCCTCATAATCTATATCACTGCCAATTCCTATAGTGTAAATCAGCTTATTTTCTCTTGCTTCCAAGGCATCAGCCAGGCTGGAAGAGCCCTGCGTGTCCCTGCCATCTGTGATCAATATCACATTGCCGGTGATAATTTCATCAGGCAGATAACTATCTGCCAGCCGTTGCAGACCTTCAATGGCAGCGCCATATAGATTAGTGGATGAAAAGCCGCTATTAATCGAGCTCACGGCTCCAATAAGTCTGCCTTGATTATTCGTGAAATCTTCAAGCATATCAACCTGCTCGGAAAATGCATATACACTCATTACCTGATTGGGCTGCAATAAATTTATAAAATCATAACATGCCAACTTGATATCATCCAGATATTCACTCATACTTACGCTGTTATCAATCATCAATACGGTCTGGAAAGTGGAATTTAATTCATCTCCATATCTGATGCATAACTGAGATTCCAATTGATCGATCTGCTCCCCATCTTCCAGAAATTCAAAATCATCCGCTGCAAGTCCCAGAATTAATTCTCCGCCCCTGTCCTTCACCTGGTAGATCACATCTATATTGCATGGCATCTCCGCTTGAATTAAATTGCTATTCAGTACATATCCGGGAGGGATCGGATTGATAATTGTGATAAAATTCATTATCGGGCTCAGCCAGTAACTGCCATCATTGAGAACAGCCTCAATCTGCCAGCTATATATTGTCTCATAATCAAGTCCATAGAGGGTATAGCTTGTATCGGCAAGATCACTTGCTATCAAATTCATTTGCTCATCTGCCCTTCCTAAGTATAGATTATAACTTAGTCCGTCCAGACAGTTCCAATTCAGAAGGGGATTTACAGGAATATACATCTCATAATCACCTGGCGAAAAACTGTGGAATCTATCCTTCGTCTCAAAATTGTAAACCTCACTCCATAATACCTGCTGGCTTTTATACAATGCCATGACCTGCCAGTAATATGTGTTTCTATACAATAAATCTTCCAATTCATAGTGACTTTCATACAGTTCTGTGGCAATTTCATGTAATTCTTCCGGCTGGCTTCCCAGATATACACTATAGACAAATTCAGTATCACGGCTGCTCTGGTTTTGCTGCCCTAATATTTTTTTTATACTTGTCTGAGCCGGATCAATTTCCCAGCTTAAAGTGATATCCACTTCCTGAGAGCTCGAGCCATCAATTGGATTGAGCGGCTGCCAAACAGGCTGCCTGGTTATGAAACTTCTCACAGCAGCCGGTGTGAGTTCCTTAAGATCATTACGAGCCCTTACCTGCCAGAAATATTCTGTGCCATACAGCAGATCAGAAATCAATACATATTGTTCTAATATATCTTGTGCTATCTGGTGCAGGCTGTCTGCAGCAGTACCTAAATAGAAATCATAGTAGATAACCCGCGGATCATCCGCCCTGCTCATCCCCCAGGTAAACGTGATCTCCAATCCCATCCCTATCGCACCTTGCTCTGGAAAGAATTCTCCCCAATTGGCGTTACGCGTGGAGAAATTAAGAACAGGACCCCATTCCGCGACATCGTCTCCATTAAATGCCACTACCTGCCAGTAATAGGTTGCAGCCAGATACAGGGAATTGATTACATATTCCGACAGCGTGATATTATCATTAATCAGCATCATACTATCCGGTGATGTGCCAAAGTATAGATGATAATATTCTGCAAATTCACAAGTCCAGTAAAGAGAAATAAACGGTTCTATTCCGGTAGTGCCATCCAATGGGTAAAATGCCGAAAATTCTGCAGACCGGGGGGTATATTTCATTTCTTCCAGGCATCCACTGGTCATCAAGAATATCATAATCACAAAAAACCAAAAAAAACACCTTCTCATAGCAACTCCTAAGGCTGATCTTATGCGAAGTATCACTGCGATATCACGATAATCAGCACATCTCCATACTCTATTACTTCACCGGCTTCATTGATCAATTCTATCTCGATCTCTTCTTCGCCGGTCCAACCGGTAACTTCTGAGATATTTACAGTAAAGCCATCTGGTACCACTTCCAGATTATCATTGCCAAAGATCCTGATATCGGAAATATTTTCCGTAGTATTGCAGTAATACCCAATATCAAGCTGCCTTATTTCATAAATCCCCATCTCCAGCTGCTCCGGTGGAAAGAAGAAAGTGACCGCATCTTTCACGCCATTGATCGGCAGCACATCAGGTGGATAGCCAATATCTTTGTTGGGCTTTGTTCTGGTGCTGAAATTCACGTGAAAAAGATCATCCTCGCTGGCATCCCAGATCCTGAAATACACCGGTTCATTATCATCCATCCCCTGGATATTCATAGTCATATATGCATTGCCCTCATGAATCTTCACCGGCTGCTTACCACGGCATTCCTGAAGCACAAAGGCATACACAATATCTCCATGGTCTGCTGCCTGCCCCTCAATAGTAACATTTCCATAAGCGACCGTGCTGGTGGGATATACGGTTATCTCCCAATCAGGCATCGACCATAACAAGCAATAAAACATACCCACTATAATCAATAACATTATTCTTTTAAATGAAATCACAATAATGAATCTCCCATATCTCTGTTTTGGCTCTAAGCTATATTATTCTTTAACTGTCTCAGATAAATGATTATCAAAAAATATCTGAAAATTCTCATAGGTTAATTCTATCACCATTGCTATAAATTCGCCACTGCCGTTATCAGTGATCTCCACGTGCAAAAGATCTCCGGCATTCCAGCTACTGAATCCGGCACACTGGATTTGTAAAAAAACATCCTTAACAGGGAACAATAGATTACTATTGGAAAGATCAAGCACTTCCTCGGGCTTATGTTCCAGCCAGCATTTCACTTCCAGATTCTCTGCCTTTGGCACCTTGCCCTGAGAATTGTGTAACTCAATATAAACCGGGTGTGGTGTGGCAGATCTGCCGCCAAATAATCCGGCAACTAACAGCATCAGCATCGCCATGAATATAATTTTCTTCATTTTTACCCTCCATCTGTCCTAATTTATTTCTCTCTTTCCACATTGATGACCCTGAAATATAGTCAAGGAAAATTATTCTCTCTTCGAATTTTTTATCAATCTTTTGATGCCGGAAAAACAAAATCAGCATAAGTTTCTTGACAATTCACACCTGATAATCCAAACTAATGCCTGATAATGAGCAAAGTATGGAGGTCATAATGGAGCATTTTATTTTAGTATTTTTAATTATCTTATGCGCAGCTCTGTCTCTGGAAAGCCGGACACGCAAACCGGCAGTAAGTGGCAGATGGTATTCCAGCGATCCTGTAGAACTAAAATCTGATATAAAAAAATATCTGGACGGGGTAAAATACACTACCGAGCAATCCCTAATTGTACCCTTAGGTTTAATTGTCCCTCATGCCGGCTATATGTTCAGCGGTCCAGTGGCAGCCTATTGCTATAAGCTTTTAGAAGGAAAGCAATATGACACCGTGATTCTTTTAGGCTCAAGCCACCATTATGCTCATGGGATAATTAGTATCTATGCTGGAGATTTTCTGGAAACACCATTAGGCAGGATACCTGTCGATCAGCACTTTATAAAGGAGCTTCTTTCTGCCCATGAAGGCATTACGTTTGATGAAAGCATTCATGCTGTGGAGCATAGTAATGAAGCTCAATTACCCTTTCTCCAATACATCCTGGATGATTTCCAGGTAGTAAGCCTGCTCACCTCCACTAATAATATTAGACTGCTTGAAGCGGCTGCCCATGCTATCAGTACTGCGATCGATAAATATGATAAAAAGGTGTTATTGATAAACAGCACAGATATGTCACACTTTCACAGCTACGATTCTGCAAAGCAGATAGACCGCAGGACAATTGAGCTAATTCTTGCAGAAAAATGGGTGGAATTGCATGAGAGCATTAGCTATAGAGAGTGCGAATTATGTGGCTATCACGCTTTTGAGATTTTTCAGCGAGTAATGCAAAAGCTGGGAAGCGATTCACCGCAATTACTGCATTATGCAAATTCCGGTGATGCACATCCGGAATATGGACTTGACGAGGTGGTCGGCTATGGCGCATTTGTTTTTCCTCAAAAATTACCGGTTCTTGAGAATCCGGGAGATGACAGCCGGTTTCTGGATGCAGACGATAAAAAATGGCTGCTGTCTCTGGCGAGATCGGCCATCAAAAGCAATCTATCAGGTGAAACAATCATTCCTCCTCAGCCGGAAAAAGAAATTCTCAAAGAAGAGCGTGCCGTTTTTGTTACTCTTCACAAAAATGAGCAGTTACGTGGGTGCATTGGGCATATGATTGCCCATGACCAGCTCTATAAGGCTGTTTGGGACATGGCTTTATCTGCTGCTTTTAATGATCCCAGATTTGCCCCGGTCCGCTCGAAAGAGCTTGATGATATCCATATCGAAATTTCTATACTCACGCCTATGCAAAAAATCGATTCCTACGAGGAAATCGTGATGGGAAGAGATGGCGTGATGGTGCAAAGTGGCTCTCAAACCGGAGTTTTCCTGCCGCAGGTAGCAAAAGAAACAGGCTGGGATATAGATACTTTTCTCCGTTACCTCTGCACCTCCAAAGCAATGCTGCCTCCTGATGCTTATAAAGACCCCCAAACGGAGCTGTATGTCTTCCAGGTAGAAGAATTCAGCGATTAAGGAATGTTATATGATTAATGAAGATTACGTTACTGTCCTGGAGACTTTGAATCTGGGAAATATTGCCATTGCCAAATCTCTGCTCGATGATGCCAATATAGATTACGTTGTCCAGAATGAAAATTTTGGCTCTATCTACAATTGCTTCTACACCGTTAGCGGATTCATAAAAATTCAGGTTCGCCAGCCCGATGAACAGGTTGCTTTGCAATTGCTTGCAGAATTGCAGGATGAACCAGAAGCTTCGGAAATTGAGCCATAAAAATTGATAACTGAAAATATCCGCTTTCTAAGAAAAGCATTCACTATAAAAAGAGCCTGGAATGCAGTGAAGGTTTATGCCGGCTACCTGCTTTCTCTTCTGCTCAAGAAGCCTCTTGTCTGGGGTTATCCACCAGTAGTTATGATTGAGCCCACCAATATCTGCAATCTTCGCTGCCCGCTCTGCCCCTCCGGAAATGGCTCACTCAAGCGGGATAAAGGCTATATGAGCCTTGAGACATTCCAAAGCATCATTAACCAAATCCATAAACACAGCATGATGATCGTTCTCTGGAATCAAGGCGAGCCTTTTTTGAATGATCATATCTTGAAAATGATCCAATATGCCTCGGATTTTGGGCTTTTCACTCTCCTCTCTACTAACGGCAATGTGGATACCGATGCAAAAGGTATCATCAAGAGCGGCTTGGATTCGCTCATTATCTCTCTCGACGGAGCCAGCCAGGAAACCTATAACAAGTATCGCATAAATGGCAACTTCTCAAAAGTACTGGATTTTGCTAAAAATATCAGCAGGTCTAAGGCAAAACTGCAACAGAGAAACCCTCTCCTCCACTGGCAATTTCTGGTGATGAAGCATAATGAGCACGAAATTACTCAGATAAAAATTCTTGCTAAACAGGTAAAGGTAAATAGCCTGAAACTTAAAACTGTGCAAATCTATGCGAAAGAGGACATTCAGAATTTTCTACCTGAAAATCCTCGCTATAGACGATATCGCATTAAAGATGATAATTTTGAACTAAAAGCCGGAATCCCAAACCGCTGCCGCCGCATCTGGAGTAATGCCGTGATCAATTGGAATGGAGATATGGCTGTTTGCTGCTTTGATAAAGATAATGATTACAAAATCGGGAACATTCAGGAAAATGACATTACCGAACTCTGGCGAAGCAGGCCCTTTATGAAATTTCGTCAGCAAATCCTCAAAAATCGCAAAGCTTACCACATCTGCCAAAACTGTGGTGAAAGCGTAAAAATGCGTATAAAACAAACCCAGATCTAACTTTATACAGGTATATATAACAATCTAACCTGTTCCTCGCTAAACTGGTTACGGCAATCTATTCCCGCTTCACCAAGCCATAACTTATAATATCTATTATCAAATTTTTCATCTGCTCCAAAGAAAATACCTGCTCCCGAACTGCCCATTCTGTGATTACAAAATTTACAGTGCCAAATACAATGAAGCTTAAAGCTTCTGCATCTATTTTTCTGATAGAACCCTCTTCAATTGCTTGTTCACATATATCCTGAAACATATCCAGATAGTGACGTAAGGGCATAAAATTTGGATACTTTTTATAAAACTCTTTGCTCTGGCGTAATTCCACTGCCAGGAATCTTACGATCTTAGGCTCCTCGGTAAAAGTGGAGATATGCTCCTCAGCAAAACTTAAGAGTTTTTGTAATCCCGTTTTCTCAAAAGCTATCCGGGATTCCACTTCCTTTAGCTTCTTCTCAAAAAGATGCTCCACCGCCGTGATTAACAAATCATCTTTATTTTTAAAGTATAAGTAACAGGTACCATCTGCCACTCCCGCTTCCTGAGCAATTTCGCTTATTT
This sequence comes from uncultured Candidatus Cloacimonadota bacterium, assembly GCA_964604155.1. Taxonomy (GTDB): domain Bacteria; phylum Cloacimonadota; class Cloacimonadia; order Cloacimonadales; family TCS61; genus Stygibacter. The sequence goes on from CAZRXY010000125.1 coordinate 29,439, forward strand.
TTGACCCGTGAAAACCTTTCTCAGAAAATACCTTTATCGCCGCCTCCAGTAAACTAAGACGCTTCCTTGCCTGCTTCTCAGATATTGTGCTGCCCAAATTCTTCTTCATCATACTACCTCCACTCTGAACGTCAGAACATAATATCACCTTTTTTCAAGTCAAGTATATGAATCAATCTCGCCTGCCACAGATTTTTTTTATTCCTGTCTTTGTTAATATCAGGAAGTATTAATCGTAGCTCCCGTCCCACCAAGGCACATCTTATAAATTTTTTGATTTTAATTTTTTTTTACATTCACAAGTCAGCCTGCCCTCTGCCTTGTGGCATATGAGCCACGCACAAAAAACCGTGGGGATGCCTGGAAATTCTTTTTTATTGACAACCTGCAGTATCTGTCTGAATATATGATCGAAGAGGTGATAATGCAAAAGTATTATGTAATCATTATCTGTCTGGTTATTCTTCTTTCAGCTTGCGCCAGGGAGAAGCCGGCATTAAAGATCGGGCTAAATGCCGATTATCCGCCATTTGAGTACAGGCAGGAAGGTGTGCTCACCGGTATTGATATAGAGCTTGCCAGAAAAATTGGAACATCACTGGGCTACCGCATCGAGTTCGTAGAGATGGAATTTGATGAACTATTTCCCGCCCTTGACAAAGGTAAGATAGACTTGGTTATCTCGGCGGTGACCATCAACCAGCGGAGAAAGCAAATGGTTGATTTTTCTATCCCTTATTTTTGTGCCGATCAAGCGATTCTGGCTCATGCTGATGGTGATTTTACTATAGAAGACCTGCCTGATCTGGCAAATTACAAAATCGGAGTGCAAAATGCCACCACCGGGCAATTCTTTCTGCAATACAATCTCGTGGAAGAGGACATTATTCCCTGGCAGAATATCGTGCCATTTACCAATAACAACCTAGCTATATCCGCCCTGATAAACGGCGAAATAGATTTATTGATCATGGATGATTCGGCTGCCGTCTCATTTTCCAGGATAAAACCGCTAAAAATTGTGCATATCATAAAGACGGACGAGGAATACGGCATCGCCCTGCCAAAAAACAGTAAATTAAAAAAGGATATTGATATCGCACTTCGTCAAATACTTGATTCAGATTTCTGGATTTCGCTAATTACGGAATATATGGGCGGTTAAGATAAAAAACTATTTATAAAAAAAAGCCGCCGATACATTCGGCGGCTTTATTAATTTCAGCCTAACTGCCTAAGGTGGCGACCATCACAGCCTTGATCGTGTGCAATCTGTTCTCTGCTTCATCAAATACTACTGATTGCTCACATTCAAAAATTTCATCAGATACTTCCATTTCTGAAATTCCATATTTATCGAATATCTGCTTACCAATCGTGGTGTTTATATTATGGAAAGACGGCAGACAGTGCATAAAGAGAGTATCAGATTTGCCCGTAAGATTCATCATTGCACGATTCACCTGATAGGGCAGGAGAAGTTCAAGTCTCTTCGCCCAGACCTCCTCTGCTTCACCCATAGAAACCCACACATCTGTATAGATCACATCTGCATCCGCAACGCCACTTGCAATATCCGAGGTCACTGTCACTTTTGCTCCGGTATCCAATGCCAGAGAATGGCAAATATTCACTAATTCCTCCGAAGGCTGCACTTCCTCAGGTGCCACTATCCTGATATCCATTCCCAATTTGGCTCCGCCAACCAGCAGGCTGTTTCCCATATTATTTCTGCCATCACCCACATAGACAAACACCATTTCGTTAAATGGCTTTTTTAGATGCTCCTTGGCAGTGAGAAAATCTGCCAGTACCTGAGTAGGATGAAATTCTGTAGTCAATCCATTCCACACCGGCACCCCAGCATATCTGCCAAGCTCCTCGACCACTTCCTGACCATAGCCCCGATACTCAATACCGTCATACATTCTGCCCAGCACCCTTGCCGTATCCTTCATAGTCTCCTTATAGCCAATCTGGCTGCCCGATGGACCCAAATACGTAACATGTGCTCCCTGATCAAAAGCTGCCACCTCAAATGCGCAACGCGTACGCGTGGATGCCTTCTCAAAGATTAGAGCAATATTCCTGCCTACTAACCGCTGCTGCTCAGTTCCCGCATATTTTGCCTTTTTCAGATCAAAAGCCAGGTCTATTAAAAACTCTATCTCTTTTGGACTGAAATCAAGCAGCTTCAAAAAATTTCTGTTACGGATATTAAAACCCATTACCTTCTCCTTATCTTATGTATTTGCTGTCAGAATCTTTATACTCACTTATCAGGGCAAGACTTTTCTTTGGTTGAATGTCACCCTGAGAGATTTATCAAATGCCTGAGTCTTTGCCCGGAATATATACTCTTTACATTTGCTGGTGGATTTATATAATATCTCTGCCTAATCCGGCTTAGGCTTCTTTTTCAGCAGTTCATAGTATTGAGAGGCATTTGCCTTAGAAACATTTCCCGCCGGCACTTCTTTGATTTTTACAGTATATTGCCAGTTGAACGCCGTATAGCGAACCTCATCTTCTGCCTGCACAATTGCCGAAGCTTTCGCCACGCTGCCATTTATACTCACCAGATTAAGGTCACAGGCTCGTTTTGCCATAGAACGCGTCTTAAAAAGACATAGTTTATTCAATAACTGATCTACTCTCATCTTGATCTCCTTATGATAAGATCACCCCAAAAATTATCATTATTGATTCCGGTAGAACTGAATAGTGCATAATTCCAGATTCCACTATTCCAGGTATAATCTATCTGTGTATTTATATTATCTGCCGTAAATTCAGCATTATGTGCCCACGCTCTAATTCCCATCACAGTCTGATTTTTGTAGCCATATCTGGCTATTTTATCAACAGTGCCTTCAAACAATTCATGATTAACGTGGTAATTCATAGGAAAAACCCGCAAAATGTAACCCTTTTGCAGCCACATTAACCAATCTTGATTATATACTTCCCTTGCTCGATCCGGATCTGCCACAACTGCCGCCGTGAGCTCCACTTCCGGCGTATGTCTCTTTAACCCCTGCCGTATCCTCTTCACTAATTCCGTAACCTGTTTACAACGCCATCTCTGCCACTCCTCTGGCGTTTGCCTGCGAACCTCATTCCGATATCTGGCGAAAGATTCCGGATGATAGCCCCACTGGTCGCCCGGATAACGTATATAATCCAGATGGATCCCGGCTATATCATAATTTACCGATACATCCATCACGATATTATAGAGATAATCCTGCACTGCCGGTAAACCCGGATCAAGATATGCGCCCTCTCGCTCTATTGCAGCCATCGGCTGCCAGTTTACATCTGTGGTTATCCAGTGAGGCTCCCGATACCAGGGACTGCTCATATTGCTTTTTCCCAAATCATTAGTTGTAGCTACATACATCGTAAGCCAGGCATAAATCTTCAACCCCAAATTCGCACTCTCATCTATAAAATACTGAAGAACATCAAAATCTTCCCGCAATAATAAAGAGGGCTGCTCCGGATTGAAAAATTGGTCACTCTTCAAATTCGGAGTATAAAAAGTATCGCCCCTGAAACGGACTTCCACCAGCAATGTGTTCAATCCAGCCTCACTGGCTTTATGGATTATTCCATTTATATCTTCCCGACAGGTCATATCCCAGGAAGGAACCCACAATGCACGTAATTCCTCAGCCTCCACTTGAAAGCTGAAGAATATTGCTATCAACAGTATATATAACTCAATTTTTTGCATCTTATAATACTCCATTTTTTCCAGTTTGATATCCTCTTAATCCTGTCAAGAAATATGCCACTTCTGGCATCCCCCCGGATTTTTTTTGCACGGTTATAGAATAGCCCTACGGGGGTTATACTATTATAGCCTTGGGTGAAAAACCCGTAGATTTAGAAACAACACACCCTACTCGCCCCCACCCACCCCTCGCAAACCTGCATCTGAAGCCGCTCGATTATGAAAAGCTTGATATTCAAACAACGGTGCCATCATTGCAATGGGGAACTGAGGAAGACCAGGAGAATAATTAGCATCAATTAGAGGGTAACTATTTGCTGAAAACAAATCGAACCGAACTGCAAAGCGAAGAAATCTGGAATATTTACACGATGCTTACCAAAGTGGAAAAAGCATTTCGTGATCTTAAAACGCATTTGGGACAACGTCCAAATTACCATCAATTGGAAAAGCGGGTAGATGGGTATATATTCATTTCTATCCTTGCATATCATTTACTGCACACAATCGAATATGTCCTTATTCAACAGGGTATATCTTCAAGCTGGAAGACAATAAAGCGACTTGTGAGCACTCATACTTACAGTACAATCCAGATTCCCACAGTTAATAAGACGACCAAAAATATTTGGAAACCGGGTGCAGTAGAAGGAATACGCGAGCATATATACAGAAAATTGGGAGTAAAAATTATAGGGATTTACCAATCCTGAAACAACGGCAAAATAGCTACTTTAGCAAAGTTGCTGTAGTGCCTGAATTTTAAATTGTTGGTAGCATTATAGTTACAAAAATAGTGCGAAAGTCAGGTTAGATAGTTCTTTGTTTTGATGCAGTGATGGCGTGCAAAGATTAATATGATAGAACGGGTTAATGATTGGGATGGTTATAAAATATTGTTTGTGATACTAATAGCTATATATATTTATTGATTTTGCTCTCTGAGTTTGCGTTTCAGATCGGCGACCTGGTCTCTGAGTTCTTTAATGCGGAATTCTCTGCCGACAAAGAGGGTATTAAATTCTTCGAGTCTGCGATTTTTCTGGGCAAGTTCCTCGGTTCTGATTTTAACCATTTCTTCGAGATGGTCTTTATATAACTGCAATTCTTTTTCGGCTATTTTACGAGCGGTGATATTAATAATAGTGCCATTCAGATGCAAAAAGTCACCTTTGAGGTCATAGATAGCTCTGCCTTCTTCAAATACCCATACGATAGAGCCATCGCGGTGGAAAAGTCGATATTCCATAGTATAAGTTTTTTGATTATTTAAGCTATCTTGAACAGTTTTAACAATATAATACTTATCTTCAGGATGGATGATATCGGCATAGCTGCGGACATTGTTATTGATAAAATCTTCTGCGGGGTAGCCAGTGATAGTTTTGATACCATCACTAATATAGCTCATGGAATAATTTTCATCATTAGCACAATTATACACGATACCGGACATATTGCTGAGAACAGATTGATAGAATTCTTCGTTATCTTTGATGGCTTTCATCATGAGTTTCTGGGGCGTGACATCCAGGGTCATACCCACCAGGAATAATGGTCTATTTTCATCATCGCGGATCATCACCAATCGCTGCATCACATAGATAATGCTGCCATCTTTTTTTACGAGTCTTTTTTCCAGATTAGTGCTGTCTTCGCCGGAAAGCAGTTTTTTATATTCCAGTTCGCTTTTTTCTATATCATCTTCATACCCCACTTTTTCGAAGGCGCCTGCCAGCAATTCTTCACGAGTGTAGCCCAGTATTTTTGCATAAGCTTCATTGATATTGATTAATTTTCCGGTGTTATCCCGCATGGCAATGCCGATTGGGGCATATTCAAATAAAAGCCGAAATGGTTCTTCATTTTGGATCACAGTTTCATTGTCATTTTTCATTTCACTCTCCACACAATAATCAAATTTTTATTCTGCGTAAGGCAGTCTTGCTGACAACAATCTTCTAATACTGTAACTTGGACTGATCATTTTTTTTGTCAAGCATTGTTTTTTTTCGCCGGCATTGATCATTCATCGATAAGATAGAGGATCAGACAATGCTGGCATTGTCTATAAGTCTTGTGTTCCCGATATAGACAGCAAGAAATATTCTGGTATTTTCGTTTAACCGGTCAATTTTCTGTAGTGAATATTTATCCCGGAATTCAAGATAATCAATTTTGCCATTATTACGGAGAATAATATCTTTAAGTTCAATAAGCAATTGATCAGCCTGGCGGCAGTTTTCCAGATATCTTTTTTTAGCATGCATAATAGCTTTGTAGAGGCAAAGTGCGTCCTTTCGCATTTTTGGATCGAGATACATATTTCGCGAACTCATAGCAAGACCATCTGGTTCCCTGATAGTGGGACATGGGATAATAACTGTTTCCAGATTAAGATCGAGCAGCATTCTGCTAAGAACGGCAACCTGCTGGTAATCCTTTTCGCCCATATACATATAATTAGGGTTAACAATATTAACCAGTTTACAGACGACGGTGCTGACGCCGCGGAAATGGGTTGGTCTGCTTTTGCCGCACAGCACGTTGCTGATGCCATCAACATTTATCCAGGTGGAATAGCCGGCGGGATACATTTCGCTTTCGGTAGGGAAAAAGATATAATCCACCTTATTGCTGGAGAGCAGGTCAAAATCGCGTTGGAAATCTCTGGGATAGTTATTTAGGTCTTCGGAGGGAGCAAACTGGGTAGGATTAACGAATGTGCTTACTACAACGAGATCGCATTGTTTTCTGGCAGTTTGCACGAGTGAGATATGTCCTTGATGCAGATAGCCCATAGTGGGCACAAAGCCAAGGATAGCATCAGCTTTTCTGGTGAGGGATCGCATTTCGAGCACAGAATTTATCACCGCGGGGTACACATTATCCCTCTTTGATGTAAAATTTAAGATTATCGCAGGATTCCACAACGAGTATTCTGGGAGAATGGAATTGAATTTCCTTCTCGGTAAGCTGAGTATAGGTGACGATAATCACTTTATCACCCAGAGATACCTTATGTGCAGCGGCTCCATTTAAGCCAATCGTACCTGAGCCGGCAGGAGCCTGGATAATATAAGTAGTAAAGCGTTCACCATTAGTGATATTATAAATTTCCACCTGCTCATCAGGCAGCATTCCGGCAGCGTTGATTATATCTTGATCGATAGATATACTACCGATATAATTCAAGTCTTTTTCCGTGACAGTGGCACGGTGTATTTTACTATTAAGAAAAATTCTTTGCATATTTCATCCACCAATAATTCTTTTGTGTCTTAATATTATGCGGGATAAAATTGTCTATAAAAATTGTAGGAATATAATTTACTGAGGGTCTATCCAGTTATTAGCTGCTAATTTTCCTTTAGATTCATCAACGGTGAGCAGGACAAAGAAGCCGGCGATGAAGAAAAGTGCAATAGTGAGAATGGAATATCTTTGTGATCCGGTGATTCGGGCGATTTCGCCATAGATGACGGGGCCGATCACCGAGGAGACCTTTCCGGTGAGAGAGAAGAAGCCAAAAAACTCTGCCATTTTAGCATTTGGGGTGAGCAGAGCCATCATCGTACGGCTGGAGGATTGAGATGAGCCGATAGCTATACCGGCGAGGAGTCCCACATAGTAGAATGAGGTAATGGATTGACAGAAGAAAGCCCAGATAACGACGGCAATCCAGATAAGTAGAGTGATAGCTATAGTGATTTTTGCTCCGATTTTATCGAGAATATAGCCAAAAATAAAGGCACCGATAAAAGAGGTGACATTCATGATTATGAAGTATTTGATGAGTTCCTGTCCGGTCATACCGAAGCGTGTAGAGCCATAAATAGAGGCAAAGGCAATAATCACAACAATACCGTCATTATAAATGAGGTAGCTGATAATAAATTTCAGCAGTTCGCGAAAATGTTTAATATTTCCGGCAGAGAGCCGGATGCGTTTGAGGGCAGTTTTAAAGTAATTAGTTCTTTTAGAGAAATTGGGCATAGAGCTGCGCAGGAAAATAAAGGTAATAAGAGCGAATGATGAAAAGAAGAGAGCCACTGCCGGGAAAACAAGTTTCGTATTGTTTTCTGCGAGAGGGAACACGAGCATAAGAGCCAGCAAGCCGCCGATATAGCCAAAGCTCCAGCCCCAGCCTGAGACTTTTCCCATCGTCTTGCGGGAAGTGATCTCCGGCAGCAGAGCGTTATAGAAAACATTGGCACAATTAAAACCAAAATTGGCGATGATAAAAAACCACATCCCCCTGGTGATATCTCCTGGGCCCACGAAGTATAAAAGAGCAGTAAAGATAACAGTGAGCGAAGTGCAATAGATGAGAAAGTTTTTTTTTGCCCGTGAATAATCGGCGACGGCGCCAAGAATGGGTGCAGCGACAGCCACGAGCAGCATAGATATACTCACGGCACGTCCCCAGAGCGAAGTGCCCAGTTCTCCGCTATTTACTACCACATCCTTGAAATAGACGGCATAGATAACAGTAACAATAATAGTAGTGAAAGACGAATTTGCAAAATCATACATAATCCAGGCAAAAACATTACGGTTCAGATCGGGGGGGATTTTAAATTTCATATGATATCCCTGATATCAATAATGGGAAGATCGAGCTGGCTGTAGTGGGACAAAAATGGAGTGGCAATGATGATCTGGTGATCTTTTTGCAGCAGATTGAGAATGCTTTTAGAGCGATTTTGATCGAGATCAGAGAGCACGTCATCAAACATAAGAAGTGGCAGGTCACAGGAATTCCGGCTGATCAGCAGAGCCTGCACGAGTCTGATAATGATCACCAGAGACCTTGCCTGTCCCTGCGATGCAAAGCTACGGGCACTAAGGTCATTAACGAAGAGATTAAGGTCATCGAGATGAGGGCCCAGGAGAGTTCTTTGAGCCATTTTTTCCTGGAATTCATATTTTTTTAGCTGGGAGGCAAATTGTTCTTCACAAAATTCGGCATTTTTATGAGGGAAGGAAAACTGGTACCCGAGATTAACGGATTCGCAATTGGAGATAAAGGTGTGATATTGTTCTTTGAGCAGTGGCACAAATTCATCGAGGTATATGAATCTGAGTGAATAGACCATGCTGGCGGCAGAGATAAACTGATCATCCCAGGTTTTTTTTTCCTGGGAGTCGAATTCGGATTTAAGGAGGGCATTTCTCTGTTTCAGTATATGGCGGTAATTTTTGAGATATTCCAGATATTTGGGATTATACTGAGCAATAGCCTGATCGAGGAATAATCTTCTGACAGCGGGACTGCCGGAGACAATTTCCAGGTCTGCCGGTGAGAAATAGACGGTTTTAAAAAATCCAAAAAGTTCTGTAAGTCTTTGCAGCGCAGCATTATTAATTTTGAAAACTTTATAATTTTTATCTGCTGCTGCAGAGATATAAATTTCATTTTCCTTATCAAAAAAGCAGCCATTGATGCGGAAGAAATCGTCGTGAAACCGGATTAGTTCCAAGTCATGGGCAGTACGGAAAGATTTACCAAAGGCGAGGAAATAGACAGCTTCCAGAATATTTGTTTTTCCGGAGCCATTTTCACCGGTAATGATGGCGCCGCGAGGATCAAAGTCAAGATCGAGCTTTTGATAATTTCTGAAGCTGGTGATATTGAGATTTTTCAGCAGCAATTATTGAAACCGCAAAGGCATAAGGAGGAAACGGGCATAATACTCTATATCATCTCCATGATTAAAGATAAGAGCCCCTTCATTTGATTTGCCGAAATGAAATTCCACTTTTTCAGATTCTATTACATTAAGAATAGCTAAAAAGAATTTAAAATTGAAGGCGATTTCCAGGTGTTCGCCATTATAATCGAAATTAGTGATTTTTTCATGAGCTTCACCTTCTTCGCGATTGCTGGAATCTATCACAAGGTTATCTTTCAGATAGAGATGAACTTTATAAGTATCCTCTGTAGCGAGCAGTGAAACGCGGTTGACGGCATCTTTAAGTAGGTTTTTATCAATGATAAGGATATTGGTATTATTTTTGGGAAGAGCTTTACTATAATCCGGGTATCTGCCTTCTATCACATGCGTCATAAGCAGGTAGGGACCATATTGGAAGACAACGCGGTTAGATTCAATGAGTACGCTTACATCTTTGGCAGCGTCAGAGATGACTTTATCGAGGAAAACAAGACCTTTTGTAGGTATAATACGTTCTATTCTTTCCTCAACATGTGTCGGCATTACATATTTGAATTCGGCAATTTTTTTGCCGTCTGTGGCAGCCATCATTTGAAAATTGGGATCGATAATCCAGTGAATACCGGTAAAAATGGGTCTATTAATTTCTGTAGAAACGGCAAAGCTGGTATTTATGATCATTTTTTGGAACAGTGTGGCATCAATTTGGGCGGCATTTGAGAGATCGACTTCGGGAACGAGAGGGAATTGGCTGGTTTCAGCACAAAGCAGGTTAAATTCTATATCATCGCAGCGGATAATAATATCATCTTCATTTTTGGTAAAGACAATCATCATATTGGGTAATCTGGCGAGGATATCCATAAATTTACGGGCAGAGATAGCCACTTTTCCTGCCTCAGCCACATTTGCATTGAGGTGTGTGATGACGGTAATCTCAAGGTCTGTGACCGTAATAATTAACTGATTTTCGATTTCATCTGCCTCGATGAGATAATTTGTGAGAATAGGCATAGTATTTTTACTGGGGACGATGTTATTAAGATGCTGGATGTGAGGCAGCAAGTCCTTTCTTTCAATAGAAAATTTCATAATATCCTCTTCTTTATTTCTTTTGGTATAAAAAAACTATCGGGAGCAAAAACAGTCAATAATTATCTGAAGATATAAGAAAAAAAAGCAAGGAGAGAACTCCTTGCTTAAGATTGAACCGTAGTAGAAAAAAACTTTAGACAGATTCTTTCAGTTTTTTTCCTGGTTTGAAAACTGGAACTTTGCGAGCTGGTATCTTAATTTTCTTTCCAGTTGCAGGGTTTACACCATCTCGAGCTTTCCGTTCTGCGGTTTTGAAAGTACCGAAGCCTACAAGGGAGACTTTATCACCCTTTTTGAGAGCAGCGGCAACACTGTCGAGAACGCAAGATAAAGCAGAAGCAGCTTGCTTCTTCGTCAAACCAGCATCTTCGCAAATCTTCGCAATCAATTCTTGTCGATTCATTAAATACCTCCTCGGTAATTTATGTGTCTATATAAGGCTATTCTGCAAAATGTTGTCAAGAAAAAATATGAGCAATCACCATAAATAATATCAAGACTTAGAAATATCAGAGTCAGAGCAAACAGTGATTAGAGGTCTATCTCATTATTATGAGCATATTTAGGACATATAGAGCAAGAAAATATGTTAAGAAAAAAAAAGAAAAAAAATATTTGATAAACTCTTGATCATTAGCGGAAGTAATAAATGATCAGATAGATAAGAATTCCGATAACAGGGAGTACGGAGAGCACGAGCAGCAGGAAAAAAGTGTATGGGGTCAGAATATAATCGAGCTGTTTAGGGAAGATTTTATTGAGAAATTTTTCAAAGGCACTTTCGCGAAAAACAATGGTCTGGGTATTGATATATTTTACATCCGGAGCCACGGTATGATCTTTTTTTTCAATATCTTTATCAGCATCAGAGGTTTTATAAGCAGTTCTTTGTGCTTTCTTTGCCTTGGGTTGCGGTTTCACTTCCGGTTCGGCTTCCGTAGCGGGAGCATAAATCAGGTTAAAGAAAAGATCAATTCCATCATAAACAAACCAGCTTAGAATGAAAAACACAGCAACGATCACGGTGATAAAAAGCACGAATTTATACTTTCTCATTAACGAACTCAATCAATTTTTTAAAAGACAATTTATTCATATTTTCTCCTGCTACAGAGACTCTCAGGCAATCCTTTATGATATTTGAATTGCCTGCGTACCTTACTGCGGTTTCATTTTTTTTCAGATAGTTAAATAAGTCAATTGAATATTTATACCTAACAACCAGAAAATGCGTATGCGGATTGCAAGCTTCTATCTGCGGGATATTTTACAACCTGTAAAACAGCAGGATTATTTGGATTACTCAGAATAATCAGGCGGCAGTGTTCACTGCCTCAAATCTATCGAGAAATGAGCAAAAATACGGCATGTCACCTTAGGATATAAATTTTAGTTGCCTATATAATAATGATGTCAAAACTGGTAAACAAAAAAATCAGGAGATGGCAGATTGGATTACAGACTTGTATTACTCGATCTTGATAACACGCTTTATGACACGAGAGCGACAGAGAGGCTGGCATTTGGGGAATTTTTATCTGCATATACCGCAGCAGGAGATGCTGAAGCCTTATTTAAAGGCTATCGAGCACTCAATGGAGAGTTATGGTATATTCTGGAGAGCGGAGGGCTACAGGTAGATGATTTTAATACCGAGCGTTTCCGCCGTTTTTTTGAGCTGGCAGCAATAGCGGGAGATGCCGAAACAGCCGGCAGGCACTATCTTGATTTATTGGTAAAACATCACCTTTTTTATCCCCAGGCAGAAGCGATATACGAATACTTGACAAAAAAGTATCAGGTAGCACTTATCACGAACGGATTGAAGTCTGCTCAGTACGGCAGAATAAGGCAGACTTTTTTAGATCAGAAGGAGACGAAGATGTATATCGGGGAAGAGATGGGCAATTATAAACCTTCTGCAGAAGTGATAGATCATGTGATGCAGGAAGAGGGTGTGGGAGATAAGCAGCAGGTGATCATCATCGGTGACAGCCTGAGCTCGGATATACAATGTGCGATGAATGCAGGTATATCCAGCATCTGGTGCAATTTCACCGGTGAGGAAGTGGGTGAATATAAGCCAGATCATATCGTTTATGATTTAATGGAAATTAAAAATATATTATAGGAGTAATAATGAAAAGATTATTGCCATTTAGCTTGATATTACTGTTAATACTAATATCTGGTTGCGGGACAAAGGGGGATTTAGGAACAAAATCCAATCCGATAAAGATGTATTTTGTTCCTTCCATGGAGGCAGGCAAAGTGGTAACGAGCGGCAATGCCATAGCCAAATCACTGGAGGCGCTCACTGGATATAAGTATAAAATAGCAGTGCCCACAAATTATGCCGCAGTGATTGAAGCAATGGGAACGAACCAGGCAGATATCGGCTGGTTGCCCACATTTGCCTACATACTGGCAAATCAGAAATATAATGCTCAAGTAGCTTTGACCACGGTGCGTAACGGGCTGGAAAAATACCGTGGGCAATACGTAGTGAAAGCAGACAGCGGAATCCGAAGCCTGGAAGACATCGAAGGTAAAGTGGTGGCATACACAGACGCTTCCTCTACATCGGGCTATATATATCCTTCTGCCCTATTAAAAATGAAAGGAATAAAACCAGGAAAATACTACTTTGCTGGAGGTCATCCCCAGGCAATACTGGCGGTTTATCAAGGCTCAGCGGATGTAGGTTGCAGCTACTGGTCTCCGCCGAACAATCATGAACCTCAGGATGCCAGAAAATCTGTACTGGCGACACATCCCGATATCATGGAAAAAGTAGTGCCCGTGGCTTTCACAGAATGGATACCAAATGATACAGTAACCTTCAGGGCACAATTTCCGGAAGAAATGCGGGATAAAATTGTGGATGCGCTACTGGAATTTGCCAATTCGGAGTCGGGTCATCAGGTACTTTACGAGCTATATTCGGTAGATAATTTCGTGAAATCAAGCGATAGTGATTATGACGTGGTGCGTCAATCTCTGGAACAACTGGGTTTTGGTGCAGAGGAATTCATCAAATAATGTCTGAATTTATGAGAATAATCGAACTGAGCAAAACATATCCCCAGGGAGTGCAGGCTTTAAAAGAGGTGAGCACAAATGTGGCGAAGGGAGAATTTCTGGTACTACTGGGATTAAGCGGCTCAGGTAAATCCACTTTGCTACGCTGCTTGAACAGATTAATTGAGCCAACCTCCGGCAGCATATACTTCCATGGGCAAAGCATCACGGAATTGCAGGGCATTATGCTCAGGCATTTCCGCCGCAAAATAGGGATGATCTATCAGCAATTTAATCTGATTGGAAATATTTCTGTAATAGCAAATGTGATTTCCGGCAATCTGGGTTATATGAGTTTCTGGCAGAGTCTATTTCCCGGATTTAATAATGAGATAATTCTGAGGGCAAAAGAAAATCTCTCCAAGGTAGGGCTCAGTAAATTTGCAGAAGTAAAAGTGAAAAATCTGAGCGGTGGTCAGCAGCAGCGTGTAGCCATCGCGCGAGCTTTGATGCAGCAGCCAGAAGTGATTTTGGCAGATGAGCCTGTTGCCAGCCTTGATCCTGCTACGGCAGACGGCGTGATGCACTATCTGGGAAAGCTCAATCGCGAGGAAGGCATTACAGTGATATGCTCCCTGCATTTTTTAAGTTTAGCACGCAAGTACGGCAGCCGTGTGATAGCCCTCAGAGATGGTGAATTTGTCTTTTCCGGCACACCAGACTTGGTAGATGAAGCAAAATTCCGTGATATCTATGGCGAGGATGCTCAAGAGGTTGAAATCAGATGAAAAGAATTTATTCCGTATTAATAGATTTTTTTATGCACGCCTATCTGGGGGGCTGTCTGATTTTTCTGGTTAACCAGATATATTCATGGCAAAATTACCTATTGACAGGTCTTGGCTTCTCCATATCAGCTACTCTATTACTGCAATTGCTGCATGATTCCACAGGACTCAGGATAATGGGTTATACCGGCAATTCAGATAAAAAATTCTTCCGCAGCTTTAGCGGCTGGCTAATAATCATTCTTTTATTAGCAACCCTGTTAGTAGGCTGGATAATAGTGGAAGTGAATATCAGTGATTTTTTGAGTGGAATAAAAAATACTCGTGGCATATTGAAGGGATTGTTCTCGCCAAATCTGGCTAACCTTTATCCCATGCTGGCAGCTTTGGCAGAGACCATATATCTTGCTTTACTGGCAACCGTATTAGCAATTCCATTTTCCTTTGTCCTGAGTTTTCTGGCAGCCAGAAATCTTATGCCCAATAATTTCTGGGGTAATTCCGTATATATTCTCATCCGCACGCTGGCAACTTTTTTCCGTTCCGTGGAAGCTGTGATCTGGGCAATAATATTCTGCGTCTGGGTAGGAATAGGACCTTTTGCGGGTATGCTGGCACTGATGATCCATTCTGTGGCAGCTCTCACCAAGCTTTATTCCGAGCAGATAGAAAACATTAATCCGGGACCCGTGGAAGCGATAAAAAGCACTGGAGCCTCCACACTACAAATCTGGGTATATGCCGTGATCCCACAGATACTATCTCCCTATCTGGCGTTCACCATCTACAGGTGGGATATCAATGTGCGAATGGCAACCATAGTGGGCTTTGTGGGAGGTGGAGGAATCGGTTTGGCTTTACAACAAGAGCAGCAATTATTAAGATGGCACAATGTAGGGCTTATCATCTGGCTGATAGCGATTGTTATCTGGTTTATGGATATGATAAGCGGGAAAATCAGGGCAAAGCTTATGGAGATGTAATGCAGTTAGAAGCAGTGATTTTTGATCTGGATGGCACATTAATAGATTCCATGCATATCTGGCGGGATGTAGATTTGGAATATCTGCAAAAAAGGGGTATAGAGGTCACTCCGGATCTTTTTACAGATATGCCGGAAGGCAATAGTTTCAGCGAACTGGCGATCTATGTGAAAGAAAGATTTAATCTTACTGATACAATTGAAATGATTTGCAATGAATGGACAATGATGGTGAAAGATCATTATGAAAATCAAATAGGATTACGACCCGGTGTGCAGCGGCTCTTAGATTATCTGAAAGCAAAAAAAATCAAGATGGCAATAGGCACGAGTAATTCATTAGAGCTCACTTCAGCAGTTTTAAAGAAAAACCAGATATCAGATTATTTTTTAGAGATAGTATCGGGTGACACACATTTGAGAGGTAAGCCGTTTCCTGATATTTTTTCTCACACGGCAGTTTCATTAGATGTTCTGCCCCAGGAATGCCTGGTGATAGAAGATACGCTTGTGGGGGTAAAATCTGCTTTGTCTGCCGGGATGAAGGTGCTGGCGGTGCAAGAATCTGATTCCAGACAAGACTGGCAAGAGATTGCCGCCACTGCAGATTATACAGCTTCAGATTTTTATCAGATAATGCCAATTATTCAGAAATTAATGGAGAGATAATAATGAAAAAGCAGACATTATTGCTATTACTTATTCTGGTCATGCTCAATACAGGCTGGAGTATGTCCTGGCGTAAGCCACTTGAGCCTCGCGAAATTTATAAAAACTGGCAAACCAGTCTGAAATTCGCTGGTAGAGATAGTGTTACAGTGCGCTATCGCATTCAGTCAGAAGCCCGTAAAATGCTGAAGAAGAATAAAGATGCCGAAACTCTTTATTACGCCAGCCTTGGGATGCAGCTTGCGGAGGCAACTGAAAGTGAGATTACACCACTAAAGGAAAAGATAGTTACAGAATTTCCTGCTTCGCGTGCCTGCTATAACCTGGCTAATTCAGAATTTTATGAAAAAATCTATCCGGTGTGGAACGACGATTATGAAAAGATCATAATCATTGAAGACCTACTTTTGAAATATCATTCCACTTCCTGGCGTAGAACTATGTATCAATATCTCTGCTATTCGCTGGCAAATATTGGTGATAAAGAGATGCTTTTGGAATATCTGCAGGACTGGCGGAACAGCTTCCCGCAGGATTATCTGCCCTGGTTTGTTTCTGCTGCCAATTACCAGCTAATGGAAGAAGACATAAATAGTACTATTGATTTTGCCAGAGAAGCTTATCTGCAAAGCTTTGCACCCATTAAGCCGGAATTTTATCCTGAGGAAGAATGGCTATTAGAAAAAAGGGCAGCCAAGGTGAAAACTGCATATATTTTGGGGAAAGTGCTCACAGACAGCGGTGATTATGCTGAGGCGGAAGAGGTACTGATAGAGGCTCTTGAAAATAATCAACTGGGAATAGAAGACGAGACCACTACAGGTAGAATCTATTATTGCCTGGCAAAACTCTATTCTTTGCAGCAAAAAATTGAGTTGGCAGTAGAGAACTGCTGCCATTCTCTCGTTCAGGGTGATAGCCGAAATATGTATACTCCTCAGGCAGACAGTCTTCTGAAATCACTCACAAAGAAAGAATCAACCCTGCAGACTTCTCGAGATGTGCTAAATTACAGTGACGTAACCTTTACCGATGTGACGGCGGAACTGGGACTAGCGGATGTTTCCGGCAGCCGCATTGCCTGGGGGGATTATGACCGAGATGGCTGGGAAGATTTTTTGCTATCCGGCAGTCGGCTGTTCCGTAATCTAAAGGGTAAAAAATTTGTGGATGTCACTAAGGATGTATTTGAAGGTGAGATTTCGTTTGGTGGTGCGATTTGGGTGGATATTGATAATGATGGCGATCTGGATATAATCACCAAAGACCCGGAAAATATCTGGATTAATAGAGATAACCGTTTTTATAAATTTAATAGTGCAACGGAATTTATTGATAATGGTATATCCAGCGAAGGGCTGGCTGCCGGCGATATAAATAAGGACGGCAATATCGATATATATCTGGCAAATTATGAGGGAAGTGATAACACTTATTATCATGATAATCTTTATTTTGGCAAAGGGGATGGCAGCTTTGAAGAAGTAACCTATCAAAACGGAGCTATACCTCATGATAGTAAGCCTTTGGCTGGCAGAGGCGTAAATATGGGAGATTTTAATAATGATGGTTTGCTGGACATATATGTGAGTAACTACCGCCTGACCCGCAATCTTCTCTATGTAAATCTGGGCAAAGGGATACTGAAGGAGAAAGCAGGGCATCACAATCTTGCCGGAGAGGAAATTGACGGCTGGTGGGGGCATACTATCGGCAGTGAATGGGGAGATTTTAATAATGACGGGAATCTTGATCTCATTGCCTGCAATCTTGCCCACCCGCGTTATATAGATTTTTCCAATAAGACCAAACTCTATTTGAATAGCGGTCCACCAGATTACACCTTCACAGACATACGTGCTCAGGCAGGGATACGCTTTGAAGAAACTAATTCGGAGCCGGCCTGGGGTGATCTGGACAACGATGGATATCTTGATCTTTATATCACGAATGTCTATGAAGGACGACGTTCCTTTTTGTATATGAATAATGGAGATAACACCTTCAGAGAAGTAACCTGGCTTTCCGGCACCAGGCATTTCAACGGCTGGGGTGTGGCGTACAGTGATTTTGATAAAGATGGAGATTTGGATATGCTGGTTGCCGGAGGTACAATCCAGTTATTCAGAAATGACACTAAAAATGAGAATAACTGGTTAGAAATTGAAGTTATGCCATCTCTGGGCTGCGACGGCATTGGCACCAGGCTCACGTTGCAAGCACGTGATCTGCTTCTTACTCGCGAAATCCAAGGAGGGAAAGGCAGCACTAATCAACATTCACTGGTACAACACTTTGGCTTGGGCAAGAGAAAATCCGGCATCATTCTTACAGTGGAATTTCCTTCCGGTATAACCAGAACTGTAACTGTGAGTGAAGTAAATCATCGCTATATTGTCAAAGAGGGATTATGAAGTATAAAATTAAGAGCAAAAAATTATTGATTGATGAGTATTTTCAAGTAGAAAAAGCCAGCGTAGAATTTGATCAGCATTATGCTGATCAGCCTGTGGAAGTGGAAAGATTTAACCTGCTGCGTGGTTTCGCTGTTTGCACTCTTATCTATCACAAAGAAAAAGAAGCCATAATCATGGTGAGGCAATTCAGGTATTCCACCGCAGAAGCAGGTTACCCCTGGCTATTGGAGCTGCCTGCGGGGCTTGCCAATAGGGATGAAGATGTTGTACTTGCAGCTAAAAGAGAGACTCTGGAAGAAACCGGTTACCAGGTTTCTGATCTTGCTGAAATCAAACGCTTCTTTGTTGCTCCCGGTTGCACTGATGAAATGATCATACTCTATTATGGCGAAGTTACTGAAAAGGAGAGGCTTACCGGCGGTGGCGGAATGGATGATGAGAACGAAGATATCAAGCTTTTCTTTCTTCCCGTTAGTGAATTGCCGGATTACATAAGAGACAATAAAACTGTAGATGCCAAATCACTAATCGGATTCTACTGGTATTTATATGATAAAAAATATTCTTTGAAATAACGATGTCTGTTATCGCTTACAGGAATCAACAGTATTAAAAAAAAGAGCTCACTTAAGTGAGCTCTTTTTTTTTACTAACTGAATATTCTCAGGATTCTATTTCAAAAATTCCTTGATGAGTTCTTTAAGAGTAGGTCTGCCAATTTCCTGGAGTTCATAACCGACCTGAACAGCGGGATGCTTGATATTGATGATCCGGCGAAGATCGATAGGTGTGCCAATAATCACCAGGTCACATTCAGTTGCATTAATTGTTGCTTCCAGGTCTTTGATTTGTTTATCGCCATAGCCCATAGCTGGCAAAAGGTCACCAATTTCGGGATATTTTGCAAAAGTATCTGCTATTTCACCTACAGCCCAGGGGCGAGGGTCAACCAGGTCTTCTGCGCCGAATTTTTCTGCGGCTACTATACCGGCTCCGTAAGTCATTTCGCCATGAGTGAGGGTAGGTCCATCTTCTACAACGAGCACTTTTTTGCCTTTAATCAGTTCAGGATTATCAACGGTGAGCGGTGAAGCGGCATCAACGACGACAGCATTGGGGTTCTGCTCGCGAATATTGTCACGCACGATCTGAATACCTTCGGGTTCGGCGGAATCGATTTTATTGATCACAACAATATCCGAGAGGTGCAGATTTGTTTCTCCGGGATAATACGCCATTTCATGTCCGGCTCTATGAGGGTCTGCCACGAGTATTTTGAGTTCCTTATCCGATGTATAGAATGGAGTATCATTATTTCCGCCATCCCAAAGGATGATGTCTGCTTCTTTTTCTGCTTCACGCACTATTGCCTCATAATCCACGCCAGAATAGATGATAGAACCCATTGCGATATGCGGTTCATATTCTTCCATCTCTTCAATTGTGCAATTGTGTTTTTCCAGATCAGCCAATTCGGCATAGCGTTGCACTTTTTGGGCTACTAAATCGCCATAAGGCATGGGGTGGCGGATAGACACAACCTTTTTACCCATTTCTTTGAGCACTCGCACTACTTCGCGGGTTGTCTGACTTTTTCCACAGCCTGTACGGGTAGCGCAAATAGTGATAAGTGGCTTGGTGGTTTTCACGCGGCTCAGTTTTGTGCCCATAAGAATAAAATCAGCCCCGGCGGCATTTACGCGGGAAGCATTGTGCATAACTCTTTCATGAGTAACATCACTGTAGGCAAAAAGAACCTGGTCTATATCATGCTCATTGATCAAATTCATAAGTTCGCTCTCGGGCTTGATTGGAATACCCTGCGGATAGAGCTTTCCAGCCAGTTCCGCCGGATACTTTTTGTCATCAATACCAGGAATCTGTGTAGCGGTGAAGGCGACGACCTCATAATTTTCGTTGTCGCGGTAATAGAGATTAAAGTTATGAAAATCTCTGCCCGCTGCTCCCATTATTATTACCTTTTTCTTCATCTTTTCTTCTCCTTAATAATTATACTTATTACTTTGTGTCAAGCATAAATTGGTAGGTTTAAAGTCAAGGAATTGTTCCCCCAAAACATTGTGCAGTAGCGGTGAATCACATTTTGAGCAAATTCAGATTTTTAAATTCACGGCATTGGTTGCAGGTGTGATAACGGCAGAAGCTGTTGTAGAGATATAAAAGTGCCTGCTGATATATAGCTCTGCTGCCGGCAAGCTTCACTTGAGATGCGTCCATAAACTGAGTCATGGATTTTGTAAGATGGTTCTCCGGCAAGGCATGATAATTTTTATAGATCAATATCGTTGTTTCAGTAAGCTGTCTGTAATCATTTTTCTCTGCATAAAGTAATGCCAGTGGCAGGATAATATTAATAAAAATTGTATCAAGGCGGGTTTTTCCGATTCTATAGCGATCAGGCAGGAAGTCACTCGGTTTGATGAAATAATCATAAATCCTCTTATAAAAAGCTGATATTTTAAAATTATCAACTGGAAAAGAGAATAAATTTATAAAATTATTAAACAGTGAGCCTTTAAGAGACTCATAAATTATATCTGTCATCTGCAGAAGTCTCACAGCGGGATGATTAACTGGACGGATGCGGAACAGCTTCCAGTCTATATAAAGTGCTTCATTAAAAAAATTCTGCCTGGCATAAAGTTCTTTCCATTTAAGAACATACTCCTGAGGAAAAGTGCCGGGCAGCCTGTCTATCATACCCGATGCCCCCAGCCAGATTGCGATCATCTGATGTTCTGTCATCCCATTTTCGGCAAAATTACGCAACTGTGAATATGAAATTGCATCTGCAAGTTGCAACATCTGGTATTTATTATTGCTGTAGCCTAAAGCTTCTAAAATTCCCTGATAAACAAGCTGGTTGAACCCCGTGAAATACTGTTCGGCGGCAAAGCGTTTCTTTTTTTCCTGCAATCGCAGCATCCCGCATTTTTGCAGGAGCGGCTGCAGAAGTTCTGGTGGATGCCCGGCAAAGAAAGTACAGAATTTTTCTTGAGGCAATTCCGGATTTTCCTGATAGCCGGCAAAAATCCGCTTGATATCGTCATCCAGAAAGTCCTGCATGGCAAAGATTTCCACACTATTGCCATTCTTATCTATCGTATAATCCAGTTTTACGTTATGCTCATATACCACGTGAAGCACCAGATTGCAGAAATTGGGGTCATCACTGTGGCCATGGGCTTTCCAGTCATAAGTGGTTTTATGGATTTCCACATCACCGCGAACCAGATCTCTTTCTAGAGAAATCACTGCTTCGCGGAAATCGGGGCCTGCAGCATTGCTATACCTGCCGGCAGATATTATTTTCAGGCTTTTTCCTGATACAGTATGCAGTTCGCCGGTAAGATGCCCTGCATCCCAGATATGATAAAGAAAGCGTTCACTGAAATCTGTAGTTTTCATTATGATCTCTCTTATACTTTTCTATTTAATAATTTCCAGGCTGCCTGCGTAGGGGGGATATTTCCGTTCACTACATCTTTTTCAATCTGGGGCAGGATTTTTTTTATCACAGGATCATGATAAAAGTCATTAAGGAGATGTTCGCTAAGGAGGTCATGCACCCAGCGTAGATTTTGTTGATTGCGTCTCAGTTCCAGGACACCTGTTTCTCGCACATCTGCCTCAAACCGCTTGATCATCTGCCACACCTCTCTAATTCCTTTGCCTGTTTTAGCAGAGCAAGTATGCACTTCGGGAGTCCAGCCATTTGTTGGTGATTTCAGGTAGTGCAGGGCATTAGCAAAATCCCGTCTTGCAATCTCAGCTCGAGCTTCATTATCTCCATCGGCTTTGTTTATCAGGATTGCATCAGCAAGTTCTACCACGCCCTTTTTTATACCCTGCAATTCATCACCCGCTCCGGCAATCTTGAGCAGCAAAAAAAAATCCACCATAGATCGTACTGTAATCTCGTTCTGCCCCACTCCCACAGTTTCAATAAAAATCACATTATAGCCTGCTGCTTCACAGATCAAGGTAGTTTCACGGGTTTTGCGAGTAACTCCGCCAAGCTTTCCGCCTGCTGGAGATGGTCTTATGAAGCAGCTATCTTCCCGGGCAAGTTTTTCCATCCGGGTTTTATCGCCCAGAACGCTGCCTTTGGAAAGCGATGAGGAAGGATCAATTGCCAGCACTGCCAGATTATATTCTTCTTCCATGAGCCGGCAACCCAGCGTTTCTATAAAACTGCTTTTTCCAGCACCAGGCACACCTGTAATACCGACCCTTAGGGAATCTCCGGTATATGGTAAAAGCTGACGCAGCACTTCCTGAGCAGTTTCAAAGTGGTTCTGCGAATTGCTCTCTATTAGGGTTATTGCTCGGGCAAGAATAGTGCGGTCTCTATCCAATACACCCTGCACATAATCATCAATGGAAAGACTCCGTCTTTTCGCCGCTTTGTAACCTCTGGAGCTGTTACTGCCGGGCATACCATCATGCCTGCTTTCTCTGCCTTCTACTACTTTAGTGGCAAACTCACTACCAGCATCTTCAGGCACCCAGTCCGGTCGCTTATCTTTACTCATAATCAATCTATAATTGAGTGGGATACACAATTAATTCTTTAAGGATTTTCTTAGCAGCCACGGGGAGCACGGTACCGGGTCCAAAGATCGCAGTGGCGCCATGTTCATAGAGAAAATCATAATCTTGGGCTGGTATCACGCCACCGACAACTATCATGATATCTTCTCTGCCCAGTTTACGGAGTTCTTCCACCAGTTCAGGCAATAATATTTTATGTCCGGCAGCAAGTGAACTCATTCCTATCACGTGGACATCATTTTCTACAGCCTGCCTGGCTGTTTCTTCCGGCGTCTGAAAAAGGGGACCGATATCCACATCAAATCCCATATCCGCATAGGCAGTTGCCACAACCTTTGCTCCTCGGTCATGCCCATCTTGACCCATTTTTGCGATCATGATCCGCGGTCTTCTGCCTTCCATTTCTTCAAATTTATCCGCCAGTTGTCTAACCTCTTCCACTTCATCCTTCCTGGCATATTCACTACTGTATATACCGCTGATTGAGTGTATCACTGCCTTATGCCTCCCGTATATTTTTTCGATAGCATCAGAAATTTCGCCCAGAGTAGCACGGGCTCGAGCCGCTTCTACAGACAGTTCCAGTAAATTGCCTGCACCGCTTTCTGTTGCTTGAGTGATGGCATCCAATGCCGCTTTCACTCTCGAGTCATCCCGCTCAGCCTTAAGTCTTCGCAATCGCTCTAATTGTGATTTTCTCACTGCTGTATTATCCACTTCGAGAATATCCAAAGCTTCCTCTTTATCCAGACGGTACTTATTCACGCCCACTATAACCTCTTTGCCTGAATCTATATGAGCCTGCCTTCTGGCAGCAGCTTCTTCGATCCTCATTTTGGGGATGCCGGTCTCGATTGCCTTAGCCATACCACCAAGTTTTTCTACTTCCATAATATGTTCCCAGCCTTTATGCAGCAGATAATTAGTGAGGCTCTCCAGATAGTATGATCCACCCCAGGGGTCAATCACATTACAAATTCCGGTTTCGTGTTGTAAAAAAAGTTGTGTATTACGGGCAATTCTGGCACTGAAATCCGTGGGCAAGGCAATAGCCTCATCCAGAGAATTGGTATGCAGACTCTGCGTATGCCCCATTGTGGCTGCCAGTGCTTCTATGCAGGTGCGAGTTACGTTATTGTAAGGGTCCTGCTCGGTCAAGGACCAGCCTGAAGTCTGTGAATGCGTACGCAATGACATTGATTTATCATCTTCAGGATGAAAACTCTTCACTATCTTTGCCCAGAGCAGACGGGCAGCTCTCAGCTTTGCCACTTCCATAAAGTAATTCATTCCTTCTGCCCAGAAAAATGATACTCGCGGGGCAAAGGCATCTATATGCAAGCCGGCATCTAAACCGCAACGTAAATACTGCCAGCCATCTGCCAGGGTGTATGCCATTTCCAGATCAGCAGTTGCTCCCGCTTCCTGCATGTGATAGCCTGACACGGAAATGCTGTTAAATCGTGGCATATACTTACTGGTAAAGGCGAAAATATCACTGATTATGCGCATAGACTGGGTGGGAGGATAGATATAGGTGTTTCGCACCATATATTCTTTAAGTATATCATTCTGGATCGTACCCGTAAGCTCCTGCCACTTAACGCCCTGCTCCTCTGCGGTAACTATATAAAATGCCATGATGGGCAGAACTGCTCCATTCATCGTCATAGATACGGAGATGTCACCTAAAGGTATCTGATCAAACAGTAATTTCATATCCAAAATCGAATCCACTGCTACGCCGGCTTTTCCTACATCTCCCAAAACTCGGGGATGATCGCTGTCATAACCGCGGTGAGTAGCCAGATCAAAAGCTACAGAAAGGCCTTTTTGACCTGCTGCCAGATTTCTGCGATAGAAGGCATTGCTCTCCTCGGCTGTGCTGAATCCGGCGTACTGACGCACCGTCCAGGGTCGCATACAATACATCGTTGCATAAGGTCCCCGCAAAAATGGCGGCACACCTGCAGTATAATCAAGGTGCTCAAAATCTCTGGTATCTTCTCTTGTAAACAGGGGCTTCACATTATATTGTTCATTGGTCTCCCAGAGCAGTTCTTCCATTTTTTTGCCGGTTCTTTTTTCCAGGTCTATCTGCCACTTTTTAAGGTCTGTCTTTGCTGTAACTGGTTTTAAATCTATTTGACTGAAATCGGGATTTTTCATAATTCCACTCCTGCACTCTTCTGGGCATTAGTAAGCACTTCCAAAACGTTTGCTTTTACGTGGATAAATTCTTGTATGCCGCACTTTTTGTGATCTTCTATCTGATCCACGGGATAACCTGCTAAAATTAGCAACGCCCGGGGATTGCCTGCTTTCACTGCCTTGCATATTACAGGCACAACACTGGGATACAAAGCATCCAGAGAACAGATTATTACTATCTCTGCCTCTGATGCTACAGCAGCTTTACCCGCCTCCTCTGCACTATTATAACCACCACTATCAATAACTTCAAATCCTCCGATTTCAAAGAAGCCACGACTGAATTCTGCTCTTGCCTTGAATTGAGAAATATCACCGGTATTTGCTAAAAATACTCTTGATGACCTGCCGTTTTTTTTCTTCCATCTCAGCATCCGCCCCCTCAGTTCCTCAAAAGGTTCCGAAAGCCGCTCTGCCGGTAAGGCATTTATTTTTGTAATATTTCCTGATCCCAAAGATTTTGTGATTAGCCCCAGACTGGCACCCGCCAGCCAGGCGTTCTTCACGCTATGGGCACATTGCTCAATAGTTATGCAGTTTTTACGGGCTTTTTTGATTTCTGCACTGCGGCGGCAGGAAATTTTTGCATAATCCGGCTGCCTCTCAGGCAATGGCTTTTCCCCAGCATCTGCATACATATTCACTCCCACCATCACGTCCTTTCTGGTTGCCAGGTTCCTTCTCCTGGCCTGGGATATACTATCCAATATATCGTGGATTTTTCCTGATTGAAGATTTTTGCTCATACTGCCTTCAGCCTCTAATAGGCTAAAATTCTTCCAGGCTAAAGTAGCCAGCTTTTCCGTGAGAACTTCTATATACCAGCTTCCGCCTGCCGGGTCTATCACATGACCCAGATGACTCTCTTCCCTTAATATGATCTGCTGATTTCTGGCTATACGGCGACTAAAATCGCTCGATGTTGAGATCACTTCATCAAAACAGCTCACGTGCATACTATCCACTCCACCTAATATCCCGGCAAATGCCTCAGTAGTTGTCCGCAGCATATTAACGTAAGGATCGTTTCTGGATTTATTAAATTTACCTGACCTGGCATGAATATACATCTTAGCGGAACCCTCTCTACCCCCAAAACTGCTGACTATCTGGCTCCATAACATCCTTGCCGCCCTGAATTTGGCAATTTCCATGAAAAGATTACCACCTATAGCAAAGGAAAACTGTATCCGAGGTGCTACATCATCAATACCAAGATCATATTTTTGCATTGCTCTTATATATTCTACCGCTGTGCTCATAGCCAAGCTAAGCTCCTCGACGGCACTGCCACCTGCATTATGACTTGCATAACTATGGATATCTATTGTCCTAAGAGGAGAGCCTGTTTCTTTTGCCCACATCAATAATCCCGCCATCTTGCTATAAGCAACTTCCAATGAATTATTAATATAGCCCTTTTCTGCAAGAGCACCCAAGGGATCTGCTCCCACGCAACCTTTCACTTCTTTTATATCGATACCACGTTTCTGGCAATACGCAGCAAGCAGCATGGCATATTCCATTGCGTTGTTATATGCCTGAATATTCACTTCCACGCAGTCCAGACGCACACCATCAAAGGCTTTTTCCATATCTGCCAGACAAGATATAGACGTCCCGTTTTTACCAACTGTAAAAGGCTCGGAACCATCCGGATCATTTCCCGCCAGCCCGGCGTCATCTATCAAAAGGTTAATTGCATCCTGTCCACGTTGCAAACTGTCCAACAGAGCCAGATTAAAATCCTCTGCCAGCGGGATATCTATCTCCTGGGCTATCTTCCAGTATTCTTTCTGATAACCATCAATTTTACTGCTGCGTCTCATACTACCGGCACCCGGCAATTCATCAATTTGGGCTATTCTCTCCCAGACTTGCCGCTGATAAATAGGCTCAAGTGTGATACCCTCATAGGTAGATGTCCGCAAGACCTTATCAAACGGCTTTCCCTTCAGCAGTTTTTCCGCTGCAGCTAACCATAAGGATTCTCCTGTTGGCGGAAACTCACTCAGCAGCTTCTCTTTTGGCTTTCGCTCCTGATCCATCCAGTCCTCCAATTTCATAATATTATTTTCTGCCTCTATTTACTCATATCGTTTATAGTCAAGTGAAAATGCGAAATCGGGGCATTTTGAAAATAAAAAATTAGATCATTCCGTTATTATGCTTTTTTAAGGCAAAATTCTTATTCTTAAGAGAATAGTGGAATAGCCGTTGAGCTTACAGGCTAAGCAATTCATCCACTAATATAGTCTTAGCCATATTACAAAATAGATATCATCTCATCCTGCTAAAGATTGCGAACTGCCATAATTGCTATGCCAACCAGGCGACTTTCTGCTAAACGCTCTTCTGCCAGTAACAAAGGTGAAAAATCTGTATTATATGGCGATAATAAGATTTCTCCCCCATTCTTGAAAATTGATACTTTTTTAAGAGTAACTTCTCCTTCTACATTGACCACACAAACTCTGCCTTCTGCTTTACTCCATTCGCCATCCTGACGCACTACAACAATATCTCCGTGTGAAATATAGGGATGCATGGATTGACCTTGGGCAAAAAAAGCAAAATAGTCATCAGCCTTGCCGGGTAAATCTCTTTTATTAACCATTACATGGTCTATTGCCTCCGCCTGTTCTATCTCCTGAGGTGTGCCGCAGCTTACTGCTGCGACGATGGGAAGATTGTAATAATAACCCTCTTTTAATTTGCGGACATCTTCATCACCGGAATAAAACATAGAACCCTCCCCATTCAGAAGCCAGTTTATATTGATGTTATACTGCAATGCCATCTTATTTAAAAATTCTGCACTGGGAACAGTTCTATCTTTGAAATAACGGTTTATCACGACCGAAGATATTCCAATCTTTTCTGCCAGCCGCGACTGAGTGAGATGAAGCTTTTTGATAATCTGATATAGCCTTTCACCAATCATTTTCATTTTCTATTACCTCCTTTATTTCTTGATCATTATACACAGAGCTAATTTACTTTTATATTATTTAACTGTCAAGTTAATATTTTGCCTATAGTATACCCCCGAAATTTTTCTTATTCTTAGCTCAAAAACACCAGGCAGGGGCGGTGGAATAATTTTGAATGTTGAATGAATAGCCCCGTGCTTTAG
>CAZRXY010000126.1:0-1970 GCA_964604155.1 uncultured Candidatus Cloacimonadota bacterium
ATCTTCGCATCTTCGCATTTTCCTCCCCTTCTCACTTCTCACTTCTCACTTTTCACTTCTCACTTCTCACTTCTCACTTCTCACTTCTCACTTCTCCCCAATCACCAATCACCAATCACCAATCACCAATCACCAATCCACCCAAAATCGCATCGATGGCGATACCGGTGGAGCCCATAATGATCAGATATACCACCATATCGTGATATTTAAGGAGGTATCGCAGGTCAAGCAGTCGGTAGCCTAAGCCATTATCGACGCCCAGCATTTCTACGGCGATGACGGTAGTCCATCCTAGTCCCCAGAGGATGCGGAAGAGATTGATCAATTGTGATTTGAGCAGTGGGATTTCTATCAGGGTAAATTTTTGCCATTCAGTGGCACCGCAGATATCGGCTTCATCGCGGTATTGTATCGGCAATTGGCTATAGATTTCGGAAGTGAGGATAACAGCGGGGAAAAAAAGGGCAATAAACATGATAAAGGCGGCGGGAGCTTCGCCGAGTCCGAACCAGATGAGAGCGAAGGGCAGCCAGGCGAAGGGCGAGATATGCCGGATAAAATTAATAGCGGGCAGTAGCGAGATTTTAAGTAATTTATAAGAATGCAGCAATTTACCGGTGAGAGCGGCAAGTATCCAGGCTATGACGGCTATAGCAGTAACTCTCAGAAAGGAGGAGGTGAGATCGGAGGCAATTTGATGAATGTTATAGTTTTGATAAATAAAGAGGGCAGGCTTTATCTTGAGGCTGATCATCAGGACGATAAGGATGGCAGCGATAGTGAGAGCACTAAGGAGAAATTGGATAATAGATTTCATTTTTATCGACCATTTTCGTCATATAATTTTTTTTGAGCATAAGTTCGGCAGCTTTAGTTTCAAAGGCGATGCCTTCATCATCAAGTCCTGTTTTGTAGCGGGTATGCAAGAGAGAGCCGGCAATAAACTCTTTATCGAGGTCATAATACGCAGCAGCAAAATCTAAAATACTATCATTAGTAGATAAAAAGAGTTCAGCAGCCTGGTGCATGAGAGCCATAAATTTGGTGATAAGTTCCGATTTGGGTGTGAGTATATTGCCATTAGCGGCGATATTGCAGCAGGTATGCGAGGGGAATGTCTCGCCCAGCCAGTTGATGATCTCATAATCAGCGGAGAAATTAAATATAGGCGGCACATAGAAGCAGAGAGCATCTACCTGGCGGCTATTAAGAGCTGCCGCCATATCCATAGGCGTTCTAAAGTATATCATCTGCGGCAACATAAGACCGTGGTGCTCAAAAACCAGTTCAGGAATGATCTCTAAAGTAGAATTTTTGAGAACACCGAGCTTGCCGGATTGCAGATCACTCAGCGATTCATAATTTCTGTCAGCGATAATGCCATCGCTTTCTCGTTCAAAAAAGGAAATAATCTTCACATTTCTGCCCTGGGCGGCATCGATCCAGATATAGGTAAAGGGCATAATTGCCAGATCAATTTTTCCGGCTACCAGTGCTTCATTAGTCTCCCAGCCGGAGTGGAAATATTCAAATTGGAAAGCCGAATAATCGCCCGGAATATTTTTTAGGGCATATTGCAGAGGCAGGTGATTAAGCGAGGGCTTGATCAGCCCGATCACAAGCTTATCCGGTTTTTGCCGGCTACAGGCAAATAAAGCAAAGACCAGCACAATAATCAGTAATTTTTTCATAACCATATCTCCTTTTTTAAAAATAACATGCATACTCCCCCGAATTTTTCTTATTCCTGCCTCAAAAACACCCTGCAGAGGCGACGGAATAATTTTGAATTCTGGATGTTGAATTTTGAATGAATAACCCCGCTCCTTTTAGCTCAGAGAATCTTAATCTCAGCATCCATCCTCCCTCTTCCCCTCTTCCCCTCTTCCCCTCTTCCCCTCTTCCTGATTAATTCCCCCTCTCTAAGTCCACAGAGTCCATTATGTCCATAGTGTCCATTATGTCCA
>CAZRXY010000127.1:0-27902 GCA_964604155.1 uncultured Candidatus Cloacimonadota bacterium
CCCTAATCGGTTAATCCCGGCCAAAAACCATGCAAATAGCATTTCACATAAGCAATTGCTGACATAGTCCACCATCAATCTGAAAGATATTCATTTTTATCAAAACTTTACTCTTGAGTAAAATGAGTAAGTTTTACTCATTTTTTTTAATGAAAAAGGAAAGGCATAAATCCTGCTTATCCTTTTTGCTTTATTTGGGCTGTAATTATTCATAGAGTCAAAATCTGCTTTGGGATCAACATCATCCATTTGCAAATAGACACCCGGCTTAAAATTCTTGTCGATGGGAGAGCAATAGATTGAATTATCAATTTCATCTACAATCTCGGCAGACTTGTACTGAAAAAAACACCCCCTTTTACCAAAATAGTTTATATGCATAAACCACTTTTTCAAGAAATCAACATCCTGTTCAAGAGTCTGGTTTTCGCTATCAACTGATAGGGCGATTTTTATATCGTTATCCAGATAAACATATTCCCTAAAAGCTACGGTATTTTTGTATGGATTCTCAATTTTTTCCTCTTTGCTAATCTTATCATTGTCCTTCAATATTCTGATAAGACAATTATTTACCACTATTGATTCAGGCAAGGCAAATAACATTTCTAAACCTCGGATTAGAGTGAAGGAATCCTCTGCCATTTCAAGGCTTTCATAAGTTATGATAGCGCTTAGTAAAGCCATTTTTACTGAATAAGGAGAAGGGGAAAGCAGGCTTTTTCCAGCTGAATTAGTTGCTGAACTACTCTTTAGAGAAAACAAGCTCGTAGGGCTATAGATTACTTCGAGCCACATAGTGGCTCCAATTTAATCTCTTTGGGTTCAGTGTCAGAAATAAGCATTTGAATAATCTCTGCAAATGAGGATATTGATTTGAATTCTATTGACTCGATAGAGTTTTCAGTAATCTTATTCAACACATTGGTAGTTTTTTGAATTTCTTCATTGAAATTTTCCTTCAAAGCAGAAACTAACGGTGCTGGGCATGATGAAGTGGAATATGTTAAAATACCCTCAAAATCACCGATATGGGGATTCTGAGTATTTCTCATTGCTCCATTAGGTTTTAGAAAAGTATATAAAAGAGATTTTAAAAGAGCATCATACCTTAATTTTCTATCGCCATTACTAATTGGATAGGTCTTAGACACATCATTGTAACTTAATCGACCTATCTCCAGATTTCCAACAAAAGCATAGATACCAGAATTAGCAGGTCTATGGAAGATATTCTGTCCTTCGTTAGACTCAGTCTTTTGTGTTGATGAAGCATTGGGTACATATTTCGCATGGAAATAATTATTAGTTTCATTTGACTCCGGTAAAGCAATCAACCATCCGAATTCTGCAACTGATTTTCTGGAGAAATTACCAATATCAGTAATCATAGCGCCTGCAATATCGGAGAGTGAGCAAGTTTTAATTACTGCATCAGCAGCGATATCCTGCTGTCTTAAATTAGAATCCTTTTCGATTATCAAATCTTTACTCAGTATCCTGTTGGCATTAAATAATTCTGAAGTTTTAGATAATGGCAGTTTTTCTCCTATGGCAATTTTCCAGAAGTGCTCACACATAATGTGTTTTAGCATATCTCCGCTAACTGCTGTCACAGTACGGGGATTACCTTCTTTGTCAATAATAGTCACCTGACGTGTTAATACTTGATTACCTTCATTTCCTTCGTTATTGAGAGAGTGCATATTAAGCGTTATTTTACCACTTACAGAAATAGAATTAATCTGTTTCATTACTTACCTCCATAGTATTATCCTCTTTTTTTGGTTCTTTTGAATATCCATAAGCTACTAACATTCCAGACAAGGTCTTTGATGAATAGCCCTCATCAAATAGTTGGCAAAATTCTGAAAACTCCTCCGTTGTAACATATTTCCTGTGTTTCTCATTGTGGTAATCTTTGATCATCAAAGTCTCATTATACTTTTGTACAAATTCTGATACTAGATTAATTAATGATTCCGGTGATCTTGATGAAATATTGAATTTCTGGCTCAACCCGAAAATTACGTCTTTCTTGTTGTTATGAATTACGGGTATGATTGTCGAATTCCTAATGGCATCAGCTATTGCCAGAAATCCCATGTTTCTTAGAATACTCGAAAAGCTCTTTTGCGTTTTCATTAACACCTCCATATTTGTTTTTATAAATGGCTCAATATAATATTTTTTTTCATTAATAGACGATAAAGCATACTCTGCATAATCATAAGAAAACTCAAAAAAAATGTCGAAATCCCCTAACGAGAAAAAATTACGATAATTTTGTAACATTGCTATATTAGAAGAATTTCCTTCATCTATTCTATCAATTCTTTTTTTGTGCTCATCCAGTATTAATAACCATAGATCAGCCTCTTCTTTATTCTCAAAGCTTATAAAATCAGGAATTCCTAAAAAGCTAATATTAGTTACTGCACTGCTGAACTGGCTTAATTTCTTAAAATAAGTGACTTGAAGCCCGCTTATATACTTATTGATTTGAAAGAAATCCGCTTTGTCTATATAATTTATATGGTTACTAATCAATTCCTGTGATAATAAATTAAGTGTAATTATATCCATTTTTATAGAAGAATTCACTCTTATTAAGGGCTTATATCTGAAATAAATATTTTGGATGTCTGATACTCTTATATTTCTCGGCACTATTACATATGATTTTTGATCTTTTTCGACATATTTTGAAGTCATTGATGACCAAGCTCCATTGAATCTTACTAACTGTCTAAACCAAACTTCGGATTCTCCTTTTAAGGTAATGGAATTCGCTTTATTCTGGTTTACACCTTTCCCTTTATCTGGATTAATCGATTGTAATGCATTAGTCTTTTTGATAGTTACATTTGATTTTTTTAAAATAGCATTAATTTTCTTTTCATTACATTCTCTTAGGCTGACCAATGATGAATAATACTCAAAAATGGAAAATAGAAAGCTACCAAAGCAAATTTTTGTATTTCTATAATTATTAAAAGTACTTCGATAACCTATAATATTTGCATTCTGTGCAAATAACCGGATAATGTCATAATTGGGATCTAGGGAATAATCCTTTTTTTTCTGTTCATCAGATGATAAGGCATAATAGGCATCCCGTTCCTCTTTTAGCATAGGATAATCAATATAAGAAAACTTAATTTCTTCCGGGTTCTCATTACTTACCAAAATAT
Organism: uncultured Candidatus Cloacimonadota bacterium; assembly: GCA_964604155.1. GTDB lineage: Bacteria > Cloacimonadota > Cloacimonadia > Cloacimonadales > TCS61 > Stygibacter. The sequence goes on from CAZRXY010000127.1 coordinate 3,195, forward strand.
AGGGTATTACATCAAAAAAAGGTATTCCCATCAAATCAGCTTGTTCTAATTTATATTCAATGGATAATTCAAAATAGCCATGTTTATCTTCGATAAAAACATATGATGCAATGTCATTTTTAGTAAGTATATTGATTGTCCTTTTTAATAAATCTGCTAAGCCGATACATTCTAGAGTTTCTGAAAATGTATTTGACTCTTTTAAAACATAAAACTTGTTCATTCCTGTCCTCCTAATCGCGGATTTTTACTAAAAGATTTCTGGTCTGTTAATCTTAAGATTCTCACAAACATGAAGTATAAGAAAGATATGTAGGGATCGCTAAAATTAATACTGTAATCCTTAGAGCGGATATTGCTTTTGTATATTGGTAATGAGAGAAAATCAATTTTTTTCATTTCAGGAAAATAGCTATACAAAAGTTTAGAAAAAAAAGCCAATGAATCTTTGCAGATATTAAAACTGCTTGCCTGTTCCGTAAAAGCAGCATGGTGTCTTAAAACCGCTGTAGCTGTCATTTTAACTATTTCTTCGCAATATCTATCTCGCTTCATTTCCATTAACCGAGGTAACGTATAATAAACAAATCTTGCTCCAATGCCGGCATGATCAGGTTTTCTGCTTGAATGATTTTTTTTTAATACTTCTCTCATAAAATTAACATCATTTTCATTTTGCGAGTCGTAATCTGAGTGAGCAAGAGGTGTTTTGCAATGCTCATTACATTTCAAGTATTGATATCCTTGAATTATTCTCTGCCAAAGATCATTAAGTTTTCCAAAATCATGAACGACTATCATAAAAACCATTAGAGTTTCGTAATCAGTATCATAGAACTCGGATTTGATCTTACCAATTGGGTATTGACATGAATACATTTCCTGAAAGACATTCAGCATCCAGACAATATGTTCTTCAAAAGTATCATATGAATAAACATATTGTTTATAAATACTATCACTTTCTCTCTTCTCCGATATGATCCCAAAATTATCATTGAAATCTAATCCGGTAAATTCGGAATAACCAATATAATCTGCATTTAATGCGAGAATATTCTCATACTCAATATCTTCTACTCGAACAGGAGATAATTGCATATTTTCTTCATTGTCATTAAAACCTATAAAAGTTGATGGTATCATCTTAAAAACAAGATCAGGAATTTCGTCTTCAAATTCATCGATAATTTTCAATAGAGAATTGATTAAAGTTTTGGGATGGATGGGAATTGACGCAAATTGATATAAATTTCTTATACTGCCAGTGTCATTTATTATAACTACATTAGTTGATAATATTTCTCTAATTAGTTGATTAGCAAAACTTTTGTTTCCTGTTAACCATGATTGAACGATGGTTTTCCATTGAATTTCTGAATTATTGCTTATTTCATCGTAAATTTTAAGTTCTTCCTCAGTGAGAATTGTTTCTATAAGCTGACCTGATAATTCAAAATCCAATAGCGAATTATTATGCTTATTCAGTTCTTCAAAAGTTTTTAGTGAAAGATTTTTATTGTAAGGCTTATATGTATTCTCACATTTAAAAACATGGATACAACTATCACCCCCCCATCTTGCTGATCTGCCTGCCCTTTGGATAAATGAATTTACAGGCGAAACTTCCGTTAACATTACATCACATGATATGTCAAGACCGACCTCTACTATCTGGGTTGTAAAAAGAATTACGTTACCAATTTGCGAATTATTCCCAAAATAGAATATTATCTCTTTCTCTTTTTTTGCTCTGTCTTTTTGGAAAAATCTGGAATGTAAGCAAATAACTTTAATATCTTTACCTTTATTTATGATTTCTATTTTGGTTTTCTTTGCAAGGGTAACACAAGAAGCTACAGTATTGCAGATTATTATGGTCTTGTTTTGGTGAAGATCAAGTATTACATGCTCTGTTAGAAATTCTTCATGCAATGATATGATGCGTCTTTGTTTATTTTTCATGTAGGAAAATTGAGCAATATCTTCAGGTTTTAATGTAATAGTTTTGCAAGATAACAATCCGCTGATTTTCGAAATAAAGGAATTTGTCAGGGTAGCTGTCATAATACAAAATGGTGTAATTTTCTTTAGTTTGTTAAGTATGATTATCGTCGTAGATAATGCCTTTTTTGGTTCTAATAAATGAAATTCGTCAAAAATCAGAAACGATGATATCACGGCACCAGCATTAATATTCGCTAATTTATTGGGTAAAGAAAGTGGTATTGAAAGAAAACTACTTAAAGTCTGATCAATAGTTGTGAAGATAATATCTCCTTCAAAAAAAGGGTCATCAGAATATTCACCAGTTTGCAACGTAATTCTTAAATTTAACTCAGATAGTTTATCTTTAAATAGTTTTCCCACTTCATCATAGAGAGAATTGGCTAATGCCCTCAGTGGTAGAGAATAGATTAATTTACGGGGATAGTCTGCGGTATTCTGCTTCCCTGCCTTCCATTCAGACCAGCTATAACAAAAAGGTGTAATAGCGGCTAAAGTTTTTCCGCTCCCGGTAGGAGCTTGGAGAATGAAGCTATTATTTTCACAGTAATTATCAAACAATTCTTTTTGGAAAGCGTAAAGTTCAAATCCTGTTAACAACTTAAAGAAATTGTTATATGTTTCTGTAATATTATTCAATTGTATTTATCCTAAATCACTCTGATCATTCCGAAGCCGGCGCTGTTTAGTTCGCCTAATCCACAATCGTAGGCTATTTCTATAAGTACCGGGTCAGTTTTTATTTTGAAGGGTGCTTCCATAGCTTTAATTTTTAGGTTATCCTTGAAGCTTATAAGTTTACTGATATTGCCCTTTCTATTAGCTATATATTCGGGGTCAAAGCTAAACTCGAATACCGGGTTTTCTAGATAATCTTCATTAAACAATTCTTTGTATTTGCGCAAAAGGTTTTTTTTAAGGGATTCCTGGAATATAATTCTTTCTTCGGGGATCAGATAATCGAGATAATGCTTTCCTCTATCATCCATGATTGAAACTGTGATTGGTGAGAGACAGCTAAATTTCATAGTTTCGCTGAATTCTGGTTCCGAAAGCGTTTCAATAGAGGTGATTTCCAGAATATTTTTCTTATTGAAATTTAACATCATTTTCTGGTCTGTAAAAATTCCCAGGATTAAATGTTCATAGCTTTTTTCAATTCTGGTAGCAAAATACAATGTGATGTCTCTCACATCTGAAAAACCACCTCGTGATTTAATGTAATCACTACAAAGCAATTTAGAAAAGGTGAAGAGTTTAAGGGGTTTTCCGGCCTTGGAAAATCCTTCATCGTGGAGGAAATGACTATAATCAATCGATGACTTTCTAATAAGGCTGTATATTGCAGACTGTAGCTGATATAGATGATTATATGGGATAAAAAATCCTTTCTCGCTTCTGCATATTAATTTTAATCTCATACTTCTACCTCTGTAAAGAATCCGAGCAATGCACTTTCTTCAGAATCCTTGAGTGATTTAAAATGCAACCTTATTAGAAATAATTTTTGATTAAATCACTCACTCAAAATACGGGGTCGACCTGGACAAAATATATTAAAACTGTCAAGTAAAAAAAATATTTAGTAACATTCAGACAGATATTACAAAGAGCTGATAGGATGTAGAGCTTGAAATGATGTATTTTTCTTGTAATATGAAACATATTATGGTGAACAGAGTTTATCAACAGGCTTTACAATACACTATGAAATAAAAAATAATAGATTCTTGCTCAGCATATAAACAATATCTTGGGCTTTTTGTTCTGTGAGGAGCAAAACGTGACATCCTTTGAAATTGTGAAAATGAGAAATTGATGCTTCGCCCGTGAGATGTGAGACGATCACATTTTCTTATTTTCACAATTTCGAAATATTCTCTCCTCTTCCCCTCTTCTCCTTCTCAAACTTTCAAACCTTCAAACCTTCTAACCTTCGATTTTAAATCTCCCCATCTCCTCTTCACAAAAAAATCCGCAGGTATGCTGGTTTTCTTTTATTATATTTGACATTTCGAGGGAGGTGAAAATTTATGTAATATGATGAAAGAGTTTAATTGATAAGGATTTAGTGAAAAATCTGGAAAAAGGAAAATATGAGAAAAAGTATTGTAGCAGTAATAGGCAGACCTAATGTGGGCAAATCCACATTATTCAACAGGATTTGCCGTAAGCGTAGTGCGATAGTCGATTTTGAAGAGGGGATCACGCGGGACAGGAAATATCAGGTTGCTGAATGGAACGGAATATATTTTACACTTGTGGATACAGGTGGTATCATGCCCCACTCAAATGACACGATAAATAATGCCATCCGTTATCAGGCAGAAGCAGCAATCAATGAAGCAGACCTTATTCTTTTTATGGTCGATGCCAAGACGGGTGTGACAGACCTTGATGAAAAGATAGCAAAGCTTTTGAATCCGGTGCGGGATAAAACTATGTTGATAGTTAATAAAGTGGATAGTGAAAAGGACATGTTTGATCTTTATGAATATTTGCAACTGGGTCTGGGAGAGGCATTTCCTATAGCCGCGGTGCAGGGTAGAAATTGCGGAAATCTGCTGGATGAGATAGTTGATAGAGTAGAGCCGGTGAAAGAGATTGATCTGGAGCAGCGGAATACAGAGATACGCATTGCTATTGTGGGAAGACCAAATGTGGGGAAATCTTCCATAGTCAATAGGATCAGCGGCGAGGAAAGCAATATAGTTACAGAAATTCCCGGGACGACGCGGGACAGCATAGATACGCGGGTAAAATATTTTGGTGAGGAGCTGGTATTCGTAGATACTGCCGGTTTACGGCGGAAGCCGAAGGTAAAATATGGCGTGGAATATTTTAGCTCAATGAGGACTATAGATGCGATTCATGAGAGCAATATGGTGATTTTGGTTCTGGATGCGGAGCGAGAGATAGCCACTCAGGATCAAAAGATCGCGTCATTTGCCGAGAGGCATCACCGGGATATAATGATAGTGGTTAATAAATGGGATTTGCTGAAGAAGAATAATAGCACTACGGGCGAATTTATCATGCGGATAAGGCGGGAACTGCCTTTTATCAGGTATGCTCCGGTATTATTTACTTCAGCATTGACGGGTCAGCGAGTTAGCCAGATACTCAAGAAAGTGATTGAGATAAAGAAACTGAGTAATACCAGGATACCTACAGCGGAATTGAATAAATTTTTGAGCGTAATAATTTCCGGCTTTGCTCCTTCGCATTCATCGGGAAAACATTCCAAGATATATTACTGCACTCAGACCGAGACAAATCCACCCACCTTTGTATTTTTTTCTAATAATCCCAAGCTGATCACCAAGCATTACCGCAAATATATCGAGAATAAATTACGCGAACATTTTGATCTGGAAGGAGTATCATTCAGGATGCATATAAGAGGCAGAAAGGAAGAAGAGGAATAATGCATGGTAACTGGATAAATCTCAGCATATCGATAGTGGCAGCCTATTTACTGGGCAGCATCCCCTTCAGCTATCTATTTGGCAAAATGCGTGGCATAGATATCCGCCAGCACGGCAGCGGAAATGTGGGGGCTACTAATGCTTTAAGGGTATTGGGCACCAGAACTGGCGTGATCACGTTGCTGCTTGATATGGGCAAAGGGATACTGGCTGTAGAAATTGGCAGGCTGCTGCTGCCGGAAGCGAATGAAGGCTATTATATATTAGTGGCAATTGCTGCCATAATTGGTCACGTTTTCACGGTATTTTTGAAATTTAAAGGCGGCAAGGGGGTCGCCACCTCAGCAGGAGTATTTATAGACCTCCTCCCCATCGCCTGTCTTATCACTTTACTGGTCTTTATTGCAGTAGTGATAATTAGCAAATATGTATCGCTGGGTTCTATAACGGCGGCACTATTTTTATGGGGCTACGTTTTAATAGACAATATCCGAGATAATTTTGGTGGCTGGCAATATCTGGCATTAGTGAGCCTGGTGAGCGGATTTATAATATTGCGTCATAAATCAAATATTGGCAGACTTTTATCCGGCAGCGAGAACAAGCTATCATTTAATAAGAAGAAATAGAGGTAATATGTGCGGAATAGTAGGGGTATTTGGTAATAGCAATGCGGCAGAGCTGGCTACACTGGGTTTGTTTGCTGAGCAGCATCGGGGGCAGGAGAGCTGCGGACTGGCAGTTAGCAATGGATCATTCATAAATCTGCATAAGCGGATGGGGCTGGTGAAGGACGTTTTTACTCCGGCAGTGATAAAGGGATTGCCTGGGACGATTGCCATTGGTCACGTGCGGTATCCCACCTGCGGCTGTTCCAGCGAGTTCAATTCTCAGCCGCATCTGGTGGAAACTCTCTTTGGCCCGGTATATTCGCTGGCGAGTAATGGCGATATCACCAATTATGGCGGCATGCGGAAATATCTGGAAGATAAGGGGATATTTTTTCATAGTTCCAATGATGGAGAGCTGATAATCCGGTATATAGTACATAAGATAGTAAATAAGAAGCAGACTGTGGCAGCAGCTATCCGTGACTTGATGGGAGACGTAAAGGGGGCATATTCTACGGTATTTATGACCAGAAAGGAGATGTATGTATTCAGGGATCCTCATGGGATCAGGCCGCTCAGCATAGCTCAATTGAAGGATGGCTCCTATGTGGCGGCAAGTGAAAGCTGTGCCCTGGATTTACTGGGTGTGGAATGGAAGCGTGAGGTGAAGCCGGCTGAGATAATAAGGATAAGCGAGCAGGGGATGCAGGTATTTGAGAATGATGCCAGAAAGTATAATGAGACCGGGACGGCACATCACTGCATTTTTGAGCACATCTATTTTTCCAGACCCGATAGTTTTGAATTTGGTCAGAATGTATATGAAGTTCGCAAGCGAATAGGCTGCGAACTTGCAGATAATGACCTTGTGCAGCCGGATGTGGTGGTGCCTGTGCCGGATTCGGCAAATTTTATCGCCCTGGGCTACGCTGAGCGAAAAAAAGTACCTTTTGAGATGGGTTTGATCCGCAATCATTATGTAGGCAGAACCTTTATCAAGCCGGATCAGACGATCAGAGATGAGAGCGTGTATCAAAAATTTAATCCGCTGCCCAATTTTTTTGATGAAAAGAAGGTGGTGCTGGTGGATGATTCTATTGTACGCGGGACTACCTTGAGGAAGATTGTGAAGCTGGTGCGAAAAAAAGGTGCCCGTGAGATACACCTGAGGATAGGCTCTCCGGCGGTGAGATATTCCTGCTATTATGGCATAGATACGCCCACGCAAAAGGAACTGATAGCCTTCCAGAAGCAGAAGGAAGAGATAAGAGTGTTTCTGGGAGTGGACTCGCTGATGTATATGGAAACAGATATGCTAAAAAAAGTGGTGCCAGACCCGGAAAATTATTGTTATGCCTGCTTTGACGGGCATTATCCGGTGAAACTTGAGCCAGAAATAGCCAGGCATATAGAGCATAAAGAATGGCGAAGATAGAAGAGATAAGAAACAAGCTGAAGAGCCGGCAGGAGATATCCGAGCTAAGGAAAGAATATGCCTCACTTGGGAAAAAAGTGGTTTTTACTAATGGCTGCTTTGACATCTTGCATAAAGGGCATATACTATATCTTAGCGAGGCATCAGAACTGGGTGATATACTGGTGATAGGAATTAATAGTGATAGCTCGGTGAAAAGATTAAAAGGGGCAAGCCGTCCCGTGAATAAAGAAAATGACAGAGCTTTAGTAGTGGCTGCCCTGGGATTTGTGGATAATGTAGTGATATTTAGTGAAGATACACCATATAATCTGATAAAGCTGCTGGAGCCGGATATCCTGGTGAAAGGCGGAGATTGGCAGATAGCGGATATAGTGGGCAACGACATTGTGACAGCAAAAGGTGGCAAAGTGCTGAGCCTGAGATATGTGGAAGGTTATTCCACTACCGGTGTGCTGGCACGAATGGGAGAAGAATAATGGAATTGATAGAAGATATTGCAGTAGTGCGGGAAGTAAAAGATGGTAAAGCCCGGGTGCAATTGCCGGAAACCGGCAATTGCAAAAGCTGCGTCATGAATGGAGTATGCAGACAGGGGCACCAGCTAAAATCGCACTGGATTGAGACAGATATAGAGCTGAAGCCGGGAGATTTGGTTAGGATATTTGTGGCTCCCGCCCTCAGGATTGCTTCATCATTCATCATATTTTTATTACCCATATTTGTGATGCTGGCTGTATATCTGGTTTTTAAATATCTGTTTTTGTCCAGCGAGAATATCGCCATAATGAGCTCTATACTGTCATTGGGTTTAAGTGCTTTTATTATCTATCTGCTTGATAAAATCTGGGGAAAGAAGATAAAATTTGAGATATTGGAAAAGCTGAATGAGACTAAATTGCAAGAGGAATTAATCGATGAAGATACGCTTGAATAAGATGGTTTTTTTTGGCTATCATGGCACGCAACCCGAGGAACGAACTTTGGGTCAGCGATACATAGTCGATTTTGAGCTGGAGACGTCAGCAAAAGATGACAGCCAGATACGTCATATAGATGATACTATAGATTATACCAAGGTATTTGCTCAAATAAAAGATGTGATGGAGCAGAGATCATATCATCTGATGGAGAATTGTGCCAATCATGTATTAGATGAGGTGATGGCAAATTTTAAGGCTATAATCAGAGCAGAAATCTGCATAAAGAAGCCATCTGTGCCGATAAATGGCTCACTGGAATCTGCAGAAGTGATAATGACGCGAGAAAGATGAAAGTATATCTAAGCTTAGGCAGTAATCTGGGTGACCGCAAAAAATATCTTAAACGGGCAGAAAAGCTCCTGTCAGAACTGGCAGGCGTGAGGCTCACTCGAAGCAGCAATATGCTGGAGACCAAGCCCTATGGATATATAGACCAGCCCGATTTTATCAATATGGTGCTGGAAATTGAGACAGAACTGGCAGCAGGCGATCTCATGGCAAGATGCCTTGATATAGAAGCAGCACTTGGTAGAAAAAGAGAACAGAAATGGGGAATTAGAACCATTGATATAGATATCCTGTTTTATGGAGAATTAGTAATTAGCGAGGCTGATCTGAAGATACCTCATCCCGATCTGGCAAACAGAGAATTTGTGCTGAGATCGATGGTAGAGCTGGAACCTGAATTTGTGCATCCCGTTATGCAGAAAACGATGAGCGAATTATATAAGAAACTGCCGGGAGGAAAAATATAATGAATACAGCGGCGATCATCCTTGCTGCCGGAAAGGGTACGCGGATGAAAAGTGATATGCCTAAGGTGGTATTTGAGCTTAATGGAATACCGATGATAAACAGAGTGATAGCTACGGCAAAAGAGATAAAAAGTAGGCGAATAATCGTAGTGGTGGGTTATAAAAGAGAGATCGTGCAATCTGTGATCGAGGAAGATGAGAGCATAAGATTTGCCGTGCAGGAGCCGCAATCCGGCACCGGGCATGCTATAATGGTGTGCCGCGAGCATATCGAGGATTTTGATGGTCTGGTATTTATCCTTTATGGCGACGTGCCATTATTAAAATCAGACACTCTACAGAAGATGCAGGCATTGCATGAGAAAGAAAAGGCAGCCTGCACCGTGCTCACCGCAGTGCTGGATGATCCTTTGCAATACGGCAGGATAATAAGAGACAGCGGTGATAACTTTGTGAAGATAGTGGAGCATAAAGATGCCACGGAAGCTGAAAGAGAAGTGCATGAGATAAATACGGGGATATATTGCTATAATTCTGCCGAACTCTTGTGGAGCATTGGGCAATTGAAAAATGATAATAGTCAAAAGGAATATTATCTCACAGATACTCTGGAAATCTTGAAACAGAAAGGTGAGCATATAGCCACGCTGATACTGGAAGATAATCTGGAAGCGAGCGGCATAAATTCTCCGCAGCAGCTTAAAGAACTGGGCAATGAACTAATGAACAGGGAGCAAAGACATGGATGATATATTGTATTCGCCCTGGAGAATGGACTACATAGAATCGGGCAAGGCAGAGGGCTGCATATTTTGTCTAAAAGAAAATGCTGAAGAAGATAAGGAACGTCTGGTGCTCTATCGCACAGAATATTCATTTGTGATAATGAACCTTTACCCTTATAATAACGGTCATCTTATGGCAGTGCCAAAATCTCATGTTTCCTGCCTCACCCAACTCTCTGATGCAGAACGTGATGATCTTTTTGCCCTTGCCCAAAAGGCTGTGAATGTGCTTTATGAAGTTTATCACCCAGACGGAGTGAATATTGGAATGAATATGGGCAAAGCAGCAGGGGCTGGAGTGGATGATCACATACATGTGCATATCCTGCCGAGATGGAGCGGAGATGTGAATTTTATGACTTGCGTGGGTGGAGTGCGGGTGATACCCGAAGATTTTGGAATTGCCTATAAACGCTTAAAAGAACAGTTTGACAAGCTCTATGGCTAAAAAAAATGTGACACCCAAAGAGAATGCATCACCTCGAGTGAGCAGTATATATTTTTTATTAGCTTTGGGCGTAGTGATTATCTATATGCTGATACCGGAGCGAACGGAGCAGATAGAGATAGATGAGAAGCCGGAGCATGGGATCAGTGTGATTGTATTAAATGGATGTGGACAGACTGATCTTGCTCAGAAGGTCTCGCAGATTTTGATGGATAATAAAATTAATGTGATAGATTGGGGTAATACACAGAAATCCCAATGTATACATAAAGAAACGATGATAGTGATAAGGCATAAAGGGATTGAGGCAAAGCTGGAATATTTTGCTGAGATAACTGGGGTAGAAAAAAGTATCCTGGCACTAAAATCAAATTCTCGAGCAGAATTTGAACTGATCCTTGGCCTTGATTACTATCGCTATTTTAAAATATAGAGGTATTATGGAAATTAGAATTGAAGAACTGGCAGAAATGCTCTCAGAATGGCTGGAAGAAAAGAAAGCAGAAAACATCCGGATATATGATGTGCGTGACAGGAGTGATTATACAGATATGATAATGGTTTGCGAAGGCTCAAGTGATCTTCATAACCGGGCAATTGCTGATCATATACTTGGTAAATCAAAAGAAAATTCCGTATATGTCCTGGGCAGGGAAGGACTGGAAAGCGGAACCTGGATCTTGATAGATCTGGTTTCTGTGATCATTCATATATTTGATGAGGAAACACGCTCCTATTATGATATAGAGAAATTATGGGAAGTATCTAACAGATTGCGAAATGCAACCGATCCGGCAATTGAAAGTAATCAAGACCTTGATTAAGAGGAGGCTTTATGCTAAAAGATAAAATCCGCGATGATATCTCTCAGGCAATGGATAAACTGGGATTAATATATTCGGATAATTATTCGGTGGAAGTTCCCAAGAATTATGAACATGGGGATTTTTCCACGAATATTGCCATGATCGCCAGCCGGCAAAACAAAATGAAGCCTCAGGCGATTGCCCAGAAAATTGTTGAGATCATGGAGAAAAAACGGGATTATAAAAACGTATCAATCGCAGGAGCAGGATTCATAAATTTTAAATTGAGCAATTATGTTTTTCATCATCTGATGCCTATGGTCATGTATAATGATTTCGGTTCCAGTAATTATGGCGCGAGAAAAAAAGTGATACTGGAATTTGTTTCGGCAAATCCCACGGGACCTTTGAACGTGGTCTCTGCCCGGGCATCTGCCTATGGGGATTCATTTTACCGTATCCTAAAATATATTGGCTTTGAGCCATTCAGAGAATTTTATGTGAATGATGCCGGTAACCAGGTGGATATACTGGCAGAATCCGTGGAGCTGCGCTATCGGGAGCTTCATGGCGAGATAATCAAAGAATTTCCCGCAGAAGCCTATAACGGTGAATATATTAAAGATATAGCATTGAAGCTGAATTCAGTAGATGGCTCTAAACTCTTGCATTATTCAGAAAAAGACCGATTGGAGAGAATGAAAAATTTTGCCTTGGATGAGATACATAACATGCAGTTACGCAGCCTGGAGAAATTCGGAGTAGAATTTGATAACTGGATGAGTGAGAAAAAGCTGAGGCAGGAAGGCACAATAGAAGAAGTGCTGAGCTACCTTTCTGAAGCCAATGTAACTTTTGAGAAGGATGATGCTATCTGGTTTGAATCCACAAGGTTTGGTGATGAAAAGGATAGAGTGCTGATGAGGGCAGATGGCACTATTACTTATATCGTGCCGGATATCGCCTATCATCTCACAAAGTTCCAGCGTGGGTTCGATATCATTATTGATGTATTGGGACCTGACCATCATGGCTATGTACCTAGATTAAAAGCGGCTCTGGAAGCATTAAAATATGACCAGGATAAACTGGAAGTAGTATTTTTGCAGCAGATAAATCTCTTTGAGGGCGGCGAACTGGTGAAAATGTCCAAACGGGCAGGCAAGATAGTTACCATGGATGATCTGATAAATGACGTAGGCAAGGATGCAGTTCGTTATTTCTTTTTGGATAGAAAACCCAATTCTCATCTGAATTTTGACCTGCAACTGGCAAAGAAAGCATCCAGTGAGAATCCCGTATATTATATTCAATATGCCCATGCCCGCATCAATTCCATCTTGCGTAAGGCAAAAAAGGAAAAGATCAATCTTGATAAATTTGATCTTAAACTCCTTTCGAGACTGGATAAAGATGAAGAGATACGGCTGATCAAAAAGCTTCTTACTTTCCCGGAAATACTAACTGCGGTTGCAGATAAGAGAGAGCCTCACAGACTGGCAACCTATACATTAGAGCTTGCCGGTATGTTCCATAAATATTATACTGCCTATACGATAATAAATACGCGATATAAAGAATTATCGCAATGCCGGTTATTTTTAATATCGGGGATAATGAATGTTTTGGCAATATCATTAGACTTGATGGGCATTTCTGCGCCGACTTCGATGCAAAAAAAGAAATAGAAGGAAAAAACCTCTTTCTTATGATAAAAGTACTAGTGGTTTCTGATAGCCACAAAAATCAGAAGCTCCTTCGGCAGGTATTGAGCCAGAATCAGGACGTGGATTATATTATTCACCTCGGTGATGATTATGAAGACCTTGATGGAAATTTTGATCTTACCGGGGGGAAAGAAATAATTAAAGTGCCGGGTATCTGGCATTCTGGCTATTATTCCAGAAATCTGCCAATTACCCGCGAACTGGTTATAGGCGATTTCAAGATAGGGTGTCTGCACACATTAACGGATAAAAGGAAGCTATCGAATGATTGTGATATTATACTATATGGGCACACTCACAAGCCGGAGATCAGGAAGATTATTGATAAGATAGAACTAAATCCCGGTCATCTTAAATATATTGAAGACCGCGGTAATACGGCTTCTTATGGTCGCCTCACGATAGATAATGCAAAAATAATCATGGAAATTTTTGATTACAATTGTAACCTCATAGAGGCATCCACGTTAGAAAAAGTAAAAAAGTAACAGCTCAGGAGGGCTAATGACAATTGAACAGATAAATCAGAGAGTAATCGAAAGAAGCCCCGTTATTGATGAGATATTTAGTGAAGTGGGCAAGGTAATTGTTGGGCAGAACTACATGGTAAGTCGTCTTTTGGTGGGGTTGCTTGCCAATGGGCACATCCTTCTGGAAGGCGTTCCCGGATTGGCAAAAACGCTTACCGTTAGCACACTGGCGCAGACTATTAATGCTTCCTTCCACAGATTGCAGTTCACACCGGATTTATTACCGGCAGATTTAGTGGGCACTTTGATTTATAATCAGAAAACATCAGAATTTGTTCCCAAGAAAGGGCCTGTATTTGCCAATTTTATCCTGGCAGACGAGATCAATCGTGCTCCTGCAAAAGTGCAATCTGCACTCCTGGAATCCATGCAGGAGAGGCAGGTATCTATAGGAGATACTACCTACCTGCTTCCTAAGCCGTTTTTAGTGATGGCTACTCAGAATCCGCTGGAACAGGAAGGCACTTTTCCATTGCCGGAGGCTCAAGTGGATAGATTTATGCTCAAATTAATGGTAGGCTATCCCACTCGTGATGAAGAAAAGCTCATTTTAGACCGTATGGTGAAAGAAGAAAAGATTTCGATCAATGAGGTGATAAATCCTGCGGAAATATTAGAGCTCAGGCAGCTTGTGAGAGACGTCTATATGGAAGACAAGATCAAGGAATACATATTGGATTTAGTCTTTGCTACCCGCACCCCGGAGAATTATGCCAATATTAAGGATATGAAATTTTTGATAGATTGCGGTGCATCACCGCGAGCTACCATTTATCTGGCTCAGGCTGCCAAAGCCCACGCTTTTCTGGAGCACCGAGGCTACGTGACCCCGGATGACATAAAGGCTATTGGTAAAGATATATTGCGTCACCGCGTGATTCTCACTTATGAGGCAGAAGCAGAACAGATATCGCAGGAAGATATAGTAAACAGGTTATTTGATGAAATAGAGGTTCCCTGATAGATGGAAGTATCGGAGATCATTGCCAAAATAAGAAAAATAGAGATCACCACCAGTAATCTGGTTTCTGAACTGTTTTCCGGAGAATATCACAGTATGTTCAAGGGACAGGGGCTGGAATTTTCTGAAGTGCGTGAATATCAGGAAGGCGATAGTTTTAAGCAGATAGACTGGAATGTTTCAGCTCGCATGGGTCATCCATATATCAAGAAATTTGAGGAGACCCGCGAACTGAATGTGATATTTCTCATTGATGTGAGCGCATCTACGGCAACCGGAACACGCAGTTATCTGAAATCCGAATATATCACGGAGCTTACGGCAGTGCTATCTTTTTCTGCTCTTTCGAATAACGACAAAGTGGGATTGCTCCTCTTTAGTGACCAGATAGAAAAATATTCACCACCACGTAAAGGCAAAAAAAGTGCTCTGCGAATTTTGCGGGATATCCTCTATCATGAGCCACAAAGCAATGGCACAGACATAAAGAAAGCTATTGAATATGCCTATCAGATCATACCCAAGCGTTCCATAATCTTTATAATATCAGATTTTTTAGCTGATGGCTATATGGACAGCTTGAGGATACTGGCAGGCAAGCATGACGTGATAGCTCTGCGAATTCTTGATGAGGCAGACCTTGTTTTGCCTGATTGCGGATTGCTGCACCTCAAAGACCCTGAAACCGGCAGAAGATTCACGCTAAATACAGCGAATAAAAAACTGCGGAAAAAGTATGAAGAAGCCACTATGGCAGAAAGCAAAAAATTCTCTGATACTATGAAAAGGATAAAGGTGGAGCAAAGAACATTCAGCACGGATGAGCCATATACAAAAAAGCTGATGGAACTATTTAAATCCAGGAAACATAGACGCTGATATGAAGAGGAGAATCTTATTTTTATTAGCAATGGTGCTGCCTTTGATTTTGGCGGCACAGGAATTGCACCAAAATCTCAAGAAACCCAGTAAGCTATACATTGGCACGCCTTTCAGCATTGAAGTGGAGATAGTATCCGGCTTGCAAGACAGCATTTTTGCGCCTCAATTGGATAGCCTGGATGTGTTTTTTTTGCTGGGCGAGCCAAAGCAGACCGAGATCATTGAAAAAGAGCAGAAACGCAACCTGGTGACCCTCTCCTTTCAGGCTTTTGATACGGGCGAATACACCTTTCCTGAACTGGAATTTCTGGTGCGAACCCCAGGAAATGACAAGATACTCACCACGCATAAATTTGTGGTGATAATTAATACAATTCTGCCTGATTCTGCCAGCGTGATAAAGGATATTGCCAGCCCTGTCACTTTAAGTCTGGGTTTTTGGGATTACTTTATTCCCATTCTTGCTTTCATCCTTTTAATTGTGATAATAAGAATTATACTAAAACTTCTGAAAAGACCCGGGGAAGATGAACCTGAGCCCGAGATTATTGATACCCGCAAGCCTTTTGAGATAGCCCGGGAAATGCTGAAGATATTAATAGAAGAAAAGCTGCTGGAACGTGGAGAACTGATAGAATATTACTATCGGCTATCTGTGATTTTAAGGTTCTTTTTGGAGCGGCAATACAAGATAAATGCTCTGGAAATGACTACCAGCGAGATACGCCACCAACTAAAACTGGCTGATAATAGAGCAAAAAGCGAAATATTATTTCTGCTAACGGAATCTGATAAAGTGAAATTTGCCCGCTTTATACCGGACAGTGCTTTGGCAGAAAAGCTAACTTCCTGGCTGGATGCCTATCTGCTGTCCTTTAAGCTAAAACAGGTGGAGGCAGATGATGCTTGAATTATTGAAACCTGATTGGCTCTGGGGGATGCTTCTCTTATTGCCCTATATTGGATGGGAAATATTTTTTCATGATAAAAAAAGATTGAGATTTCAGCACAGCCGGATTGAATTGATGAGGAGCATCTCAAAATCATCCTCATGGCTGAGATTTATCCCCGTGCTGCTCAGAATATTCCTGATATCCTCTCTCTTTATTACTCTTGCCCGTCCGAGGCTCGCTGATGAAAAACAAAAAATCACCGGCAATGGCATTGATATTATGCTGGCAATAGACGTATCTGGAAGTATGATGGCAGTAGATTTTCAGCCAACTAACAGGCTGGAAGCTGCCAAAAAAGTCGCTGCAGAATTTATTGAGAAAAGAAAAAATGACCGGATTGGCGTAATAGTATTTTCTGATCATGCCTTCACAAAATGCCCTCTCACGCTGGATTATAATATGCTGAAGACTATCCTTGATGACATTGTGATAGATGAGGAGGCTCAGGGAACTGCCATCGGTATGGGACTGGCTACCAGCGTAGCAAGATTAAAAGATTCGCAGGCAAAATCCAAAGTGATCATACTGATTACTGATGGCAGAGATAATACGGGACAGATAGACCCGCTAACAGCCTCGAATCTGGCTGCCACTTTCGGCATAAAAGTCTATGCAGTGGGCGTGGGCAGAAAAGGCGAAGTAGATTTCCCCTACGGCAGAGGCTATAGAAAAGTAAATATTGATATAGATATGGATATGCTGAATGCAATAGCAGAAATCTGCGGCACAGAACGAGCCCGATTGGCAAGTAATACCCAGCAACTGGCTGAAATCATGGATTATATCGATGAAATGGAAAAGACTGAAATTGAAATTAAAAACTACTATGAGTATAAAGAACTCTTTCCCCGCTGGCTGATGCTGGCAATATTTCTGCTCCTGCTCGAGCTGCTTTTCCGATTCTTTATACTTAAGCCATTACCTTAGGAGATCACAGATGCATTGGGGTAATCCAAACGCTTTATTTTTGCTGCTGATAATTCCAGCAGTATTGATCCTGATTATTTTCACGCAAAAAATACGGCGTAAAAACTTTGCACGCTTCGCAGAAAAAAGATTTTATGATTACTATTTCCAGCAATTATCTCCCTTCAGATACGATCTTAAAAATTTCTTGCTGCTGCTGGCTCTCTTCTTTTTGATCATAGCTCTCGCCAGACCGCAATGGGATAAAGAAATGCAAATTGTGCAAAAAGAGGGCGTGGATATTGTGATCGCCATCGATGTATCTAAGAGCATGGATGCCACAGATATCAGCCCCAGCCGCATAGAACGCGCCAAAGACCAGATTTCGCTCTTTATTGACCAGCTTGAAGGTGATCGCATTGCTATTGTCACTTTTGCAGGTCGCAGCTATGTGCAATGCCCGCTCACTGATGATTATGGCGCTGCCCGACTCTTCCTGAGCCTTTTGGATACGGAAACGGTAGGTTCTTATGGCACAGATATCGGCAAGGCTTTGCAGACCTCGATGGACGTATTTGATGAGAGTGATAAACATAAAATTATTATTCTTGTATCCGATGGAGAGGATATGGAAGAAAATGCCACAAAGATTGCTGAGGATATATATAAAAAGGGAGCAATTATCTATTCCATGGGAATAGGCTCGCCGGATGGCAGCACTATACCCGTGAAGGACGAAAAAGGTAATACGGTCTATGCCAAAAATGATGCAGGAGAAATTGTATTTTCTAAGCTTAACGTGGAAATTTTATCTAAACTTGCCAAAGCGACCAATGGCAGATTTTTTCCCATCACACCCCAGCAATCCGAAATATTCCAGATACTTAACGACATAAAAACAATGGAGAAAAAGAAAATTGATGCCCGTCAATATACCCGTTATAAAGACCAGTATCATTATTTTGTCTTGACTGCATTATTATTTTTGATAATTGAATTCCTTATTATAGTTACGCGGAATACACCCTTTGAGAGGGTGATTCGATCAAGGAGGTGAAAATGCGGACTTTGAATTTTGTAATACTTCTCATGCTGTCATATTTTCTGATTCACGCAGATATCCTCAATTATGATAAGGTGATCACTAATGCTCAGGCAACTAAGAAGTATCAGGAGAATGATTTTGATGCTGCTACAGAAAAATATCAATCTAATTCCATAAAAAACCCCCAGGAAGGCTCTTTGCATTACAATCTGGCAAATTCGCTTTATAAACAGGGCAGGCTGGAAGAGGCGGAAGCAGAATATAAGATGGCGATGAGAGATGATAAGTTTGCTGAAAATTCCAAGCTTTACCAGAATTTGGGCAATATTAAATTCCAGCAGCAGGATTATAAAAATGCTCTGGAACACTATAAAAGATCGCTGGTTAGTGATCCTGATAATCCTGATGCCCGTTATAACTATGAATTAGCAGCTCGGTATCTGCAAAAGCAGCAGGAGCAACAGCAGCAGCAAAGCCAGGATAAAGACAGCGACGAAGAAAATGATGAGCAAAAGGAACAGCAGCAGCAGCAGCAACAAGGCGATGATAACGAAGAAAAAAACGAGCAAAAAGAGCAGAAGAATCAGCAGCAACAAGAGAACGAAGAGCAAAGTGATGAGCAAAAGCAGCAACAGCAGCAGGAATTAGAAAAAAGCAAAGACGAAAAAGAAGCAGAACAGATGCTGAAAGCTCTCCTGGCAAAAGAAAAAGAAGAAATGAAAAAAGAAAAAGAAAAGCAGGCTGCAAGTCGCCCAAAAACAGGCAAATACTGGTAAGATGAAAAAAATAATTCTTCTTGTAATCATAATGCTTTCGGTTCTGCTCTGGTCTGCTGAACTGGAGGTGAATGCCTATGTGAACCGCTCTACAGTGGGAGTGAATGATGTTTTGCAATACACTATAGAGATATCCGGCAGCGATGCTGATAAAATCGGCACGCCCTCTCTGCCTGAACTCACAGGGTTCGATCAACGCGGAGTTTCCACCTCTTCATCTTCCAGCTATACTATGGTGAATGGAAAATTTGAATCCTCAGTTACCAAGAAATATCAATACACGCTGGTGCCACAAAATCCCGGGAAAATAGATATACCTTCCATAACCATAAAGTATAAGAATCAGTCCTATAAAACCAAAGCAATACCGATAAATGTGGTTCCCGGAAGTAATGAGCCGGCTCCTACTCAATCCTCCCCCACCTCTCCCTCACGCACAAATACTAATACTTCAGAAAAACTCTCTGACAATCTCTTTATCGAAGCGGAAATCTCAAACAGAAATCCCTATCGTAACGAGCCAATTGAGCTCACCTACACTATCTATTCCAAATATAGCGTAACCTCTCTGGCATTTGATGAAGAACCCTCCTTTATGGGCTTCTGGAAAGAAGATGTCTTCACTCCCAGCAGGATCAATTTCCGCAGAGTTAATCGTGATGGCGAAATTTTTAATGCGATGACCCTTAAAACTTATGCCCTCTTTCCCAGTCAAACCGGAAGAGTTGTGATAGATGCCCTGAAAATGAATGTGGATATAAGAACGGAATCCAGGAGCTTCTTTGATTTTGGCTCTTCCAAAAAATATCTCATTCATAGTAAACCTCTCACGCTGAACGTACGGGATTTACCGGAAGAGTCGCCAAAAAGCTTCTCCGGAGCAGTTGGAAATTTCAGACTTAATTCCTCCATCAGCAGCAGATCAATGAAAGTGGGCGATTCTTTTACCTATACTCTGGAAATTTCCGGCAGAGGCAATTTTAATAACCTTGAAATTGCTACTTTGCCCAAAATTAATCATCTAAGGTTCCTTGATCCTGAAACATCTACTGATATAAACAACACCAGAATTAATGGCAAAAAGATTATCCGCTATCTGGTGATTGCTCAAGAACCCGGAGAATTCACTATCCCGTCTCTGGCTTTTTCATTCTTCGATCCTGATAAAGGCAGGTATATTACCCTGCGTTCAGATAGATACGACATCTCCGTGCAGGAAGGTAGCAGCGTGTTTATCCCGGGTTCTGCTTCACAATCCTCTATCTTTCTGGAAGGCTCGGATATCGGATTTATCATCGATACAGACTCTATTGAAAGCTTTGTGCCCTGGTTTGATTCTATTCTATACTGGCTGGTGCTCCTCATTTCTTTTTTAGCCTTACCACTCACTACGATAATTGCCAAAAGACAGAGCCAGATCGCCGCGAATATTGACTATCAGAGACAAAGACGGGCTCAAAAGGTACTTAAGAAATACCTGAAGCTCGCTACTCAACATCATAAAAACTCAAATTCGGATTTCTATTTTGCCGCTCAAAGCGGGTTAGTCAATTACCTGACTGATAAACTGAAAATTGCTCATGGCAGCAGAACTGATGATATTATTAAAAAAGCAAAATCAGCAGGAATTGATCAACAACTGGTAGCTGATATTAATACTATGTTCAATCGCTGCAATGAAGCAAGATTTATGCCGGGAGGCTTCTCTTCGGAAAATATTAATGCAGATTATAACTTCCTGAGGGAAATCGTGGCTTCTCTGGCAAAAACCAGAATTATGGGTAATTAAAATGAAAAGCTCACTATTTTATCTCTTGATCGCAGTTATTCTGATTATACCCGTTTTTGCCAGCTCAAACCTGATTAATCAAACATTTAAGGATGCTATAACTGATTACCATAATAAAAATTATGATGCCGCTGTTGAGAAATTACTTTACTTGGAAAATAATGGCTTGGTCAATGCAGACCTCTTTTATAATATCGCTAATTGCCAATTCAGACTGGGGAGAATTGGCAAAGCGGTGCTTTACTATAAAAAGGCATTAAAGATAGACCCCACCCATCAGCAGGCTTCTGCCAATCTGGATTATGTGCAAACCCTCACGAAAGATAAAATAGAGCAGGAAAATCAAGGGGCTATGGCGGAATTTTTCCTGAGAGTATATCATTCCTTTGATATGAATGCTTCCGCTCTCTTTACTGCAATTCTATTCTTTATTCTCATGCTGCTGCTGATCCTGCTGCAAACTGCCTTCAGGGACAAAGATAAATCCCTCCCTGTCTTTCTGATCTTTTTGGTGATCCTCTTCCTGATTGGTTCTGCTACTATTTCTCTTTTAAAATATAGAAGCTTCCACGATGATACCGAGGCTGTGATTATGGCAGCTACCGCCATTGGATACAGCGGACCCGGCGAGGAATATACCCGCGTGTTTACTATACACGAAGGTATGACCTGCAAAATAGAAGACGAAAATGACGAATGGCTTTTGATAAAATTACCCAATGGTATCGGAGGCTGGATAAAACGGGAACTGCTGGAAATCATCGCCTTCAGGAATTAAAGGAGACAGGAGACGGAGAGACGGACAGACGTAGAGACGGAGAGACGGAGAGACGGGAGACAAAATAAATAGATTTTTCTTGACGCTGAGAGAGTGAAAATTGTGAAGATAGGTTAAAAAGTAAGAGAATTGTTTATGAAAAAGATGAAGATAAATGAGATAATATTTATATGCGTGCTATCAATAGCCTTAGGCACATTCTGGTGGGGATATACCTTTATCTATGACATAGTGGAGCCTTTTATCCAGCCTTTTGGCTTGAAGTATATAATCTCCGGTTTCTGGTTGATGGGGTCGATATTTTTTGGGTACATCGTTCGGAAACCGGGCAGTGCGTTATTAGGCGAAGTTTTGCCGGCATTCATTCAGGCATTTATCGCCAGATGGGGTCTCACCTCCATACTCTGGGGTTTAGTGCAGGGTTTGCCGGTGGAGATATTGTTCTTGATGATGCATTATAAAAAAATGAGTGGCTTTAAACTGGCGGTAGCCGGTGGCATATCTGCTTTTTTCTCTTATGCTTTTGATTACTATTACTTTAAATATCATCTCTTAAGCTGGCGATTTAACCTGATTCAATTACTTGGCTTTGTTCTGAGCGGTGTATTATTAGGTGGATTACTGGGGAAATACTGTGCAGACCGTTTGCAAGGCACAGGAGTGCTCAATCAATTTGAGATAAGCCGTAATGAAAGATAGCCGTGAGACATTATATACAATTAAAGAATTCAGTTTCAGTTATCCTGCCAATGCCCAAACCATAAGATGGAAAGGAGAGCATAGAATAGAGGATGGTGAGCGGATTTTGCTCACGGGGTCAAGCGGCAGTGGTAAGAGCACCCTGATGTATGGACTTATGGGTTTGATTCCGGAAATAATCTATGGTAAAGTGGAAGGTGATATATATTACAGAGATAAATCGATAATCCGTTATCCTCGAGAGATCAGGGGTAGAGCGGGTTTGATCATGCAGAATCCGGCGGCTCAGATGCTTTGCAGCAGCGTGGAAGAAGAGCTTGCCTTTGGATTGGAAAACCAGCGAAATCAGGTAGGAGATATCAAGACTGAGATATCTGAATGGGCAGAGCGATTTGAGATACATCATCTTTTAGCAAGAAAGACAGCCAGTCTTAGTGGAGGGGAAAAGCAAAAGATCACGCTGCTATCGATATTGATGACCCAGCCGGAAATCCTCATGCTGGATGAGCCTACAGCCTTTCTTGATCCTCAATCCGCCCGAGAGATCATGTCAATAATCAAAGAATATCAGGAGAATAAGACTTTGATTTTTGTGGAGCACAATTTGACTTATCTCAAGGAGATAATTTTGCGTAATCTCCACTTGCAACAGGATGGTGAGGTGCAAGATTTACCGGCATCTGAAGTAGTCTGGCAAACACATCTCCCCCCTCTGGAATATCGAGAGCCGGGCGATAAGATACTTGAACTGGCAAAGATAAGCTATTCGTATGGCAAAAATGAGATACTGCATGAATTAGATTTATCTATCCACGAAGGAGAGATACTTACTATCCATGGCAGAAACGGCAGTGGAAAATCGACGCTGTTATTAATAATTGCGGGGTTGCTTAGCCATTATGAGGGCAGGATAACAGGGAAAAGCAATTCAGGGAAAACTACTGGAAACGAATTGAGAATGAAGACCGGTCTATTATTTCAGAATCCCGAAAATCATTTTCTTTATAACCGGGTGGAACAGGAGATTCAGGGGAATACGTCAAATTATCTGGCAGAAGAATTTCGTGACAAATCACAGCAAAATCCCTTTAGTTTATCTGAGGGAGAAAAGCGGCGGCTTTCTACCTTGATATCCTGTGATGAGAAAAAAAAGATACTACTTATGGATGAGCCTACTTTCGGACAGGATATAAAGAATAAATTATTACTGGTGGAATTATTGGGGAATTTGCGTGACAAGGGTATGGGGATTGTGATAGTGAGCCATGACAGAGATTTTACAGATTGCATCAGCAGCAGAACATTTGAAATGATTGACGGCAGATTAGAGGAAATAATACAGTGATGCGTATTTATGGAGAGATAAATGACCTGGTACTTTTTTCCCTCACTTTCTTATATACAATTGCTCTGCTATTTACCAATACCTGGACGGGATGCATATTCTGGGGTGTATTGAGTATCCTGCAGCTCAGCCTCACCGGCAGGATTCAATGGAAATACGTGATTTATTTTATGCTGTTTCTTTTGCTGCCCAGCATATCCTTATTCATCACCAGCTACCTGCATTTAAAGACGGGCACTACAGGACAGGCAAAAGAATTATTTGGTTATGTATTTGACAATTACAGGCTGGAGATGAGTCTATATCTCACAGTGAGAGCCGGGATGCTATCTTTGGTATCATTCACTTTTCTTACTGCAATTAGATATGACAGATTAACCTACAGCCTGATCCAGAATCTAAAATTTTCTGTTAATCTGGGCTATGCTCTATTGATTGCCTTTAATGCTGTGGGCAATATAAGAGCAGAATTTTTGCGAATACGCCAAGCCTCCAGAATGAGGTTGAAGAAAAAACCAATCTACTTCTCTTATGTGATACCGCTATTAGTGAGTGCCACCCGTTATTCACAGCAGGCAGCCATGAGTCTCCAGACGCGGGGATTATGCAGAGATAAAAGCTATATCATAGATGCCAGGCTGCTTAAAAGTGATTATATCTTTCTATTGATAAATGTGACAGGTATAATTATCTGTGGCTGGATATTCTGGCGCTGAATTTTGAAAAGAGAGCAAGAGATAAATAAAAGCCGGCTGACGCCGGCTATTTATGGTACCAGAGGCCGGAATTGAACCGGCACGAGCAAAAAGCTCGAGGGATTTTAAGTCCCTTGTGTCTACCTATTCCACCACTCCGGCAACTTATGGAGGCGACACCCGGATTCGAACCGGGGGTGAGGATTTTGCAGACCCTTGCCTTACCACTTGGCGATGTCGCCATAAAAAAATGGAGCGGGAAACGGGGGTCGAACCCGCGACATCTACCTTGGCAAGGTAGCGCTCTACCACTGAGCTATTCCCGCGTACCAAACAACGATTGCCAATATTTTCGATATCAATG
>CAZRXY010000128.1:0-8924 GCA_964604155.1 uncultured Candidatus Cloacimonadota bacterium
AGGTTATTGTACATCAGCCCGGCAAGGTTTGCTGGACGTAGAAAATGATGCAGCGGCAGAATATTTTATCCCTTTGATCTGGCAGGGTAACGGGAATTGGCCCAGCCCGGGATATAGTACCAGAGGTGCTTTATATGGAGTAGGAGGCATACCTCATTCACAATGGAATGGTTTTCAGCAGATTGTGGGTGGCGGTGGTACCACGATGTATAATTCTTACATCAATATGTATAACCAGTTAGTTGATGATGAAAGTCCCGTAGAGATGATAGTGGGTTTGGGTTTTGATGTAAATGGTGATCTTTTGGTGCAGGCAAATGTAGAACTTACAGATGATATTACTACTACTAATAACAAAGTGGTTTATATAGTAAAATGGCATCAGGACAATGATTATTTTTGTACTGTTGTTCATTATGCGTTTGAGGATTTTGAGTTAACGGGGGCAGGTGAAACAGGCACTTATTCTTATAGTTTTCCGATGAATCAGGGTTGGGAGATAGAAGATCTTTGGGCAGTGGCGATGATTCAGACTTACAGTGGAAATCATCAAATCCATCAAGCTGGACAGGCGCAGCTTACGGGTCTTGTCGCTGGAATAGGCAGCAATATCCAAACGGGACCGCCTTCTCTTGGTGTACATTTTTCCAGTGTTTCTTATCCGCTTACGGGCATTGAAACCTGGGAATGGGATATAGATGGAGATGGGGAATATGATTATATGGAAGAAAATCCCTATCATTTATATGACACACCTGGGAGCTATGACATCACACTTCGCATAGGAATGGAAGGTGAATATGATGAGGTAACCATTGAGAATTACATCACAGTTACAGAGGAATCTATTCTGGAGGGCATTGTTTCCGGGGTTTGGCACAGCGAATTGAGTCCGTATCAGGCAGAAGGAGATTTGCTTTTGAAGGCGGGAAATTCACTGGTGATAGAATCCGGCACGGAGATAATTATGGATAATGGTGCGGAATTTTTGGTAAAAGGATTATTGACAGCCGATGCTCGTGGTGGAGATATGATATTGTTTCGATCTGAGAGTGCTTGGACGGGGATACATATAAAGGACAGCTATGAAGATAATATAATAGGCTGGTGTGATATATCCGGGGCAACAGAATCTGCGATATATGTGGAAAATTCTCATTGCGATATCATAGACAATATGATTCATCACAATACTGGTTCCGCACTGGGAGCTGCGATAGAATTATTAAACGTAGAAGTTTTGGAGATATCGGGAAATCTGATTGCCAATAATACAAGCACGGGTTTAACGGGTGGAATATCGATGACTAATGGGTTCCCATTTGTGCATAACAATATAATAGTGAATAACACAGCAGGAACAGCGGGAGCCTTTAGCATCAAGCAGAATTCTGCGCCCGTAATCACCAACAACACAATTTACGGGAATACAGGGGTCAATGGTGCATTTTTGCTCTTTAATTCTCATCCTACGCTGGTGAATTGCATAATCGTCTCAGAAGGAAATGTATTTGCCATCATAGCCAGCACAGCCACAGTATCCTATTCCTGCCTATCCGGTGGTTATGCCGGAGAGGGCAATATTGATGAAGATCCGCTTTTTGTGTCACCCACAGAGGGTTATGGTTCAGGATATGACGGTCTGACAGCAGACTGGCATTTGGCAGAGGGTTCGCCATGTATAGATGCCGGCAATCCTGGTGAGGCATACAATGATCTTGATGGCAGCAGAAATGATATGGGAGCTTATGGTTGGAATGGTTTTCCTGATTATGGAATTACGGAAAGTGATGAAAACGAGATCAATCCTGTAATGATTCAGATGCTGGCATATCCTAATCCCTTTAATCCACAAATTAATATCCTGTTTACTCTGAGAGAACCAGAAATTGTAACCATGGAAATCTATAATACAAAGGGTCAATTGATAGATCAGAAGGATGCAGGGCAATATCCTCCGGGACAGTATCAGATTAGTTGGAATGCGGAAAAATTTGCTTCTGGTGTATATTTCATTAGATTAAAATGTGGGGCAGGAAATCTGTTCCGCAAGGTAGTCCTGATGAAATAGGCTATGATAGAGGTAATTTTTGAAAGCCGGGGATTTATTGCTCCGGCTTTCATTATATGGAGGCAGAATGAATAATATAAAGAGTTTGGTGCTGTCAATTTTGTTATTTGCCAGCATGCTTTTACCGGCGGCGGTGCGGAATGTGACTGGTGAGGTATTTACAGAAATCTGTTTTGGCTGAGGTGGAGATTACAGTTTGGCGCGTGACGCCATAATTCAGCTTGGATTGGAGCACGAGGATTTGGTTCCGCTCATTTGGCAATTAAGTGATCCTTCATCTCCGGGAGCAGAAAGCAGGTTTGCTTTATTTGGCGGGGTAGAGATTCCGCTTGGTATTTTTAATGGAAGTGCCAGCTATGAGGGTGAAGATAATGTTTTGAATGAATACACATCACTTTATGACGATTTTAGTGGAGCGGAAACGCCATGGCAATTAGAGCTTGATTTTGGTTTCAATGATGAAAATGATTACATATTAAGCGTAGTGATAGAATTAGAAGAGGCTGTGATTTTAGATACGCTTCAAGTGATATTTGCTCTCACGAAGCATGATTTTAGTAATTATTCTTCACTGGTGTTGCAGAGTTCATTTGAGGACATTATATCTATGAGTGAGCAGGGAGAGAGCGTGATATTGGAGAAGGTGTTTCCTGGTGAGGGCAATTATGAACTCACGGAATTACGGGGAGTAGTACTTATCCAGAACCTGCGAACGCGGGAAGTTCTGCAATCGGAGCAAACCCCGATAACACAATTGATCCCGGAGATTGCAGTGAGTATGAGTTCTGGTCCTGCCAGTCTGGGTATTTATTTTGAGAGTCTATCATTTCCTCAGAATACGCTGGAGATGTGGCGTTGGGATTTTGATAATGACGGGATAATAGATTCTGAAGAAGAGAATCCCTATTTTGTTTATGATAATCCGGGAATATATGATGTGAGGCTGGAGATATCCGATGGAGAGAATCTGGCAGAGAGAGTATTTCCGGAAATGATAACGGTAGAGGATTCGGATAATGTTCAGGGTACGGTGACCGGTATCTGGAGATTACAATACAGTCCCTATATAATCATCAATGACGTATCGGTGCCGTATTATGGAGAACTGATCATCGAGCCGGGAACAGAAGTGATAGTGCAATACAATAAAAAGATAAATGTATATGGCAGAATAGAGATTGCCGGCAATGAAGAGGAGAGCGTTTTACTAAGATCAGATGATACCTGGAAGGGAATTAAGCTACTTAATAGCTTGGAGGACAATATTATCCATTATGCAGAGATCACAAACACAAATCTGAGTGCCGTTAGTGCCAGCTATTCTTTATTGGATATCAGGCATAGTATATTCTATGGTAATACCAGTGGTTCGCAAGGGGCAGCAATCCATCTTCTTGGTTGTGACAACGTGCAGATTGCGGGGAACAGGATATATAACAATTCTTCAAGCATGACAGGTGGGATAGCCTTACGTTCATCTCATCCTTTGATAGTGAATAATATTTTTGCCAATAATCAGGGCAGCATGGCAGGAGCTTTAGTGATCCGTGAAGGATCAGACCCTGTGCTGATCAATAATGTGATAGCCAATAATACAGCACCTGTGGCGGCGATTTTTGTGGATGAATCCACTCCTGAATTTGCCAATAATCTACTTATAGACGATGTAGCGGTATTTTTGGGTGATCTGGAGAGTATGCGACTGAGCTATAATCTTAGTTCGCAGGAGCTTCCGGGCACAGGCAACATTATGGGTGATCCACTATTTACTAATCCCACTCCGGGTAGTGGACTGGCTCATGATGCTTTGGTGGCAGACTGGCATCTGCAATGGGGTTCTCCTGCGATAGATGCCGGTGATCCGGCAGAAGAATACAATGATCCGGAAGATACTTCAAATCCCGGGATGGCATTATATCCGGCATTGGGGACAATACGAAATGATATGGGTGCCTTTGGGGGACCTGGCATAATTCCCGAAAGTGTACCGGTAATTGATGAAGAAATTGTTACGCCGGACATAATGAGTATGACAGCCTATCCTAATCCCTTTAATGGCAGGAGTAATGCGCGTAATCAGCTAAATTTTATACTATCGGGTGAGAGCGGGGGAGAGCTGATTATTTATAATCTGCGGGGACAAAAGATCAAGGTACTTGCTGTAGCACAGAGATCAGAATCAGTATCATGGGATGGCAGGAATGAGCAGGGCAAAAAGGTAAGCTCCGGCATCTATTTTGCCCGTTGGCAGAAAGAAGCTAAGTCGGCATACAGGAAGATAATAATCCTCGAATAGGATTAGAAGGGGAAGAGGGGAAGAGGAGAAGGGGGGAAGAGTATCTAATCATCGAGTTAAAGGTAGGGGGTTATTCATTCAACATTCAAAATCCAAAATCCAAAATTTCTTTCATCGCTTTTGCAGGGTGATCTTTAGCCATGCACAAAAAAATCGGGGGGATGCGAGTCTCATTTATTTAATTGACATCCAGCTAAATAATATTTTGTCTGCTTCCTTGAGGTAAATATAATGAAAGATGATCTAACACCAAAGAAGATAGTGCTTGAGCTCGATAAATATATAATCGGGCAGGATAAGGCAAAACGGGCAGTAGCTATAGCCTTTCGCAATCGCTGGCGCAGACAGCAGGTTAAGGGTGAATTGCGAGAAGAAATAATACCTAACAATATTATACTGATAGGACCTACGGGAGTGGGTAAGACGGAAATTGCCAGGCGAATCTCCAAACTCACACAAGCACCTTTTATCAAAGTGGAAGCCAGCAAATTTACAGAAGTGGGTTATGTGGGGCGAGACGTGGAATCTATGGTGCGCGAATTGTTGAGCATAGCCATAAATGAAGTGAGGCAGGAGCTGACGCAGGGGATATCTGCCACAGCGTTAAACCTGGCGCGTCAACGCGTACTGGACAAACTCACTCCCAAGATTCCGCCTAAGGCAGATGAAACAGATAAAGAAAAGGAAGACAGAATAAATAGATATTCGCGACAGCGAGAAAAAATGGAAAACCTGCTAAACGAAGGCAAGCTTGATGATCGTGAGTTGGAAATCAGTTCGGAAAAATCTCCACTTAAGCAATTAGAATCTTTTTCCGAGACCGGGATGGGTTCAATTGACTTTCAGCTTGGCGATATATTAGGTGGGATATTACCATTTAAGGGAGATAAGAAGAATAAAAAGGTTAAGGTGCCGGAAGCCATCACGCAATATTTTCAGGAAGAATCGGATCGTCTGGTAAATCGTGAAAAGGTGATAGAAATTGCCAGAGAGCGGGTTCAGAATAGCGGCATCATCTTTATAGATGAGATAGATAAGATTGCCACGCCGGAGCATAAAATGGGTTCAGATGTATCCAGAAGCGGGGTTCAGCGTGATTTGCTGCCTATAGTGGAGGGTTCAAATGTGCCTACCAAGCATGGCATAATAGATACCACTCATATTTTATTTATTGCAGCGGGAGCCTTTTCCAGCACAAAACCTTCAGACCTTATACCGGAGCTACAGGGGAGATTTCCTATACGAGAGGAGCTAAACAGTCTCACCCGGAGTGATTTCATAAAAATTCTCACATTGCCGAGAAATTCGCTTACCCGTCAGTATAAGGCTATGTTTTCTGCTGAGAAAGTAAGCCTTGATTTTGAAGATGATGCTATTGATCTTATTGCAGATTACACGGCACAGGCGAACGAAAAGATGGAAGATATCGGGGCTCGCAGGCTTCATACCATACTGAATACACTGCTTGACGAATATTTATTTGAAATACCGGAAAGTAAAATAAAAAAGATAGTTATCACCAGTGACTTAGTACGCCAGAAATTGCAAGGTATCATCGATAGTGAAGATTTATCCAAATACATTCTATAATTAATGAAAAATCGGCAGATTGATCTCACAAAAGGAGACCTGCTCAAGAATTTGACTCGCCTGGCATATCCGATAATGGCATCAAATCTCGTGCAGACGCTTTATACAGTAACAGATGCTTTCTGGCTGGGAAAGCTCCAGTTTGGAGCTCGGGATGCGGTAGCTGCCGTGGGCATAAGTTTTCCGCTCATCTTTTTTTTGCAATCCTTTGGTTTTGGCTTTGTAGTATCCGGCAACTCTTTGATATCGCAATATAAAGGTGCGGGACTTACTTCCAATATCAAAAGAGTCACCGGGCAATTTGTCCTCATCATGATTTCTTTCTCCGCAATATTTCTGGCTATCAGCCTGCCACTTTTGAATAATATCCTGCACTGGCTGCAGACTCCGCCTGAAATTTATGAAATCACCCGTCAATATATGGCTATAGTTATTCCTGCTCAGGTATTTATGTTCATAGTGCTATGCATACAAAGTTTTTATCATGGCGTGGGCGACACGGTGATTCCTATGCGTATCCAGCTTGTATCCGTGGGGCTTAATCTTGTGATAGATCCACTAATGATCTTTGGTATCTGGATTTTTCCAGAGCTTGGTGTGGTGGGTGCAGCTTATGCTACTTTATTTGCCCGGGTTCTTGCTGCAGTGATCTCAGTAATGTCACTGGTTCTGAATCACAAAGAGCTACTTCCCTCTCTTAGGGATATCTATCCTGATTCTCAAATGCTGAAAAAAATTATTTCTATCAGTATTCCTGCTTCTATTGGTCAATCCATGACAAGTTTTGGTTTCGTATTGGTGCAGAGCTTTGTTAATGGTTTTGGCACCGTGGTTATTTCTACAAATATGCTGAGTATGAGGTTTCAGAGTTTATTTATGATGCCTGCCATGGGTGTATCTCAAGCTCTTTCTGCGGTAGTGGGACAAAATCTGGGAGCACGTGAAATCAAGCGTGCTAAAGAAAGCGTGAAAGTAGCTTTTAAATTGGCGATTGGCATCATGATGGCGGGTGGGACGATAATCTACTTTTTCGGCGGGTTCATAATAAAATTTTTTATTCCCGACCCCGAAGTTATCGCTTTGGGTGCAGAAGTGATGCGGATCACTGCCTTTACATCAACGGTCTTCTCAGTTATATTCGTCTTTATTGGAGTATTTAACGGGGCGGGATATACAAAAGCTACCATGGCAATAAATATCGCCAGATTATGGGCTTTCAGAATACCTTTAGTCTATTTGCTTTCAGGTGCTGTGATGAATTACTGGATATTTGGGGAACAGCCCTTTAGCAGTATCTTCAAAGTAATAGCCTATCCCTTACGTGAAAGACCATATTTTGCCCTCTGGTATTCAATGCTAATCAGCAATATTCTTTCTGCTGCCTGTGCCTACTATGTATATCGACAGGGAAAATGGCAAAAAGCAAAAATACATCAGTAACCAATTTATTCAAGATTCTTATGTAAGGGAGATGTTAGAAATTGTGATAATATTTATTATTATACATCACAGATATACTTGAACTCAGTGTGGCTCGAGGTGAAATCTTTTAGATTAAACTAATTTTGTGATTTTTTTTGAATCCATATCAAAATGAAACACATTTACACTTGCCTGTTCCAGGAGTATTCTTGCCAGTTGATCTTCATAAGTATTAGCGACAATGATATTTTTTATCTCAGCATTGATCAGCATTTTGGCGCAGATGGAGCAGGGCTGATTTGTGCAGTATAGTTCGGCATTGCGGATAGATAAGCCATTGACTGCTGCCTGGATAACAGCGTTCTGTTCGGCATGTACGCCGCGGCAAAGTTCATGTCTTTCACCAGAAGGCACAGCATATTTAGAACGCAGGCAGCCGGTTTGACTGCAATGGGGGACGCGTTTGGGTGCTCCATTATACCCGGTTGATAATATCTGGTTATCACGGACGATAATTGCTCCCACTTTCCGTCTCAGGCAGGTAGATCTTTCACTCACCAAAAAAGCCATTTTCATAAAATAGGTATGCCAGTCCGGTCTGTTATCCATTATTACTCCTTAATTTGAGTTTTTTTAATTAATTCCGCCTGGGATTTGCGCAAGTACCAGGGCTCAAGATTTGAGATTGTGTCAAAATTAAAACTTACCGGATTTCGCTCGTGCAGAATCAGCGAAACCAGAGTGAAGGCATTGGGAATATTCTGGTGCTCCATTGCGGACTGATATTCAAGAGCGGCTTCTTCGATGATGCTATGATACTTCTTAACTCCATCACCTGCCATAATAACTCTTTGATCTATCTTTGCCAGAAAATCTGCGGGCAGGGCATTACATGGTGAAATGATCTCTTCTAATTGGGGGGTGAACAAGGCAGCGTACACTTCCTGCATCCTGGCGTCCATAAAAGCGATAATTGGTAATTCACTACCATATAGATTAGCAGCCAGAAGCCGCAGGGTGTTAACTGGATAGAGTGGGATTTCATTTGCATAGCAAAGCCCTTTAGCAGCAGCAAGACCTATCCTGAGTCCCGTAAATGAGCCGGGACCATTTGAGATAGCGATCATATCAAGATTTGCTAAACTAAGTTTGCTTTGGCGAAGTGCCACGTCTATCTGTGGCAGCAGCCTCTCACTGTGGGTAACTTGGATATCAAGGTAGGAGCTGAAAACAATGCGATCATCTTTCACTACAGCAACGCTGCCCCAACTCGAAGAAGTTTCCATGCCTAGAATATTCAATTTTCTGCTCCTTTTTATTACCTGCATATCCAGAAGAAAAATTCGGATTCTGCTGTCAAGTAAACAAATAATACTAATTTTTGGTGATTGGTGATTGGTGATTGGTGATTGGGGATGAGTGATGAGTGATGAGTGATGAGTGATGAGTGATGAGTGATGAGTGATGAGTGATGTGTGATGAGTGATGAGTGATGAGTGATGAGTGATGAGTGATGAGTGATGAGTGATGAGTGATGTGTGATGA
>CAZRXY010000129.1:0-20989 GCA_964604155.1 uncultured Candidatus Cloacimonadota bacterium
ATGAGTGATGTGTGATGAGTGATGAGTGATGTGTGATGAGTGATGAGTGATGAGTGATGAGTGATGAGTGATGAGTGATGAGTGATGTGTGATGTGAAGGGAGATGAGGTGGGGATGTGTTTGATTATAGAATGCAAAATATGCAAAATAGGGCTTTGATTATTGGGTGCAGTTAATTGATAAAAAAATATAATTAATGCGTATACATATCTCGAACCGTTAAAAAATGTTACTAACGCTACTTAATCCACTATAAATCAGATAAATAGCTGGTGACATTATGGTAACAAAATATTTGAGTAATCTATTTATCTATTTATCAATAATTTATAGTTATCGTAATATAGATAAAACCGCAATTCATAGGTTTTTATTGTGACTTGTGACTTGTGACTTGGGACTTGTGACTTGTGACTTGTGACTTGTGACTTGTGACTTGGGACTTGTGACTTGTGACTTGGGACTTGGGACTTGTGACTTGGGACTTGTGACTTGGGACTTGGGACTTGGGAATTTCTTTGAAATTGTGAAGATGAGAAATTGATGCTTCGCATTTGAGAATTGAGGAGAAAATGGGTAGCCTCGTGTTTTCAGCTCGGGAATTGATCGTCCCTATTATTAGGATTTATCCCTGGTTCTTTATATTTATTGGAAATCTGGTCGGTGGTTGGAACCAGTATTTTTAATGGTAATTTGGGTTTAGGAGCTTAAGTTCATGCTATTCATTTATCACGGGTTGTATATAACTTTTTGTATTGCAGTTAATTGCCATGAGTTCAGAGGTCGCAGTCCGATAACCAGTCAAATCTTCTTTTTTACTTCTGAGTATAATTTATAAGTATTTTGCCCGTCATGACTGATGGAATCGGGATATTCATAATATTCAGGATTGTGGGTGCTATATCTGCCAGTCTGCCGGCATTTACAGTATAGCCATTATTTTGTAGTGCAATAACAACGGGGACAGGATTTGTGCTATGCTGCGTGAGGATATTACCATTAGCATCGAGCATTTCATCGGCGTTGCCGTGATCGGCAATCAGGATAATATTATATCCATTATCTATTGCAGCAGGGATGACTTCTTTAAGGCAGTTATCGATTGTTTCCACAGCTTTAATGGTTGCCTGGAAATCACCGGTATGCCCCACCATATCAGGATTGGCAAAATTAGTGACAACAAAGTGATAATTATTTTCTTGCAGAGTCTGGACAAGTTTTTCTTTAACGATATAGGCACTCATTTCTGGTTGGAGGTCATAGGTTTTCACTTTTGGAGAGGGTACAAGAATTCTATCTTCATGGGGATAGGCGATTTCTTCTCCGCCATTAAAGAAGAAAGTTACGTGGGCGTATTTTTCTGTTTCGGCAAGGTGCAATTGCTTGAGATTATGCTTGCTGATGACTTGAGCAAGCGTATCTGGAAGATCTTGTTTAGGGAAAGCCACCTGCAGGAAAGGCTGGAAATTTTCGTCATATTCTGAGAAGGAGACAAATTTGAGATTATGGAATTTTTTCGTGGGGAATTGGTTAAAATCTGGGATTATGAGGCTTGAGGTAAGCTCTCTTGCCCGGTCTGCCCGGTAATTAAAGAAAATGATGCTGTCATTTTCAGAGATTTTAGTGAGAGGTTCATCATTTTGAGTGATAATGGAGGGGATAACGAATTCATCAGTGACATTTTCATCATAGCTGGATTTTACAGCCTGGTGGGAAGCGGTGAATTTATTACCGGCACCATTTACCAGTGCATCATAGGCGAGTTTTACCCGTTGCCAGTTATTATCTCTATCCATGGCATAATATCTTCCTGAGATGGTAGCTATTTTGCCAATGCCTATTTCTTTGATTTTGGTTTCCACTTCGGCAAGGAAATCTTTACCGCTGTGAGGGAGTGTATCGCGGCCATCCATAATAGCGTGAATATATACCTGTTTGAGTTTTTTTACTTTTGCCATTTCCAGAATGGGGTAGAGGTGGATCATATTACTGTGGACATTTCCGGTAGAAAGCAAACCAATGAGGTGAAGATTGCTTTTATTATCTAGGGCATGATCAATAGCAGAATTAATGGCAGGATTCTTTTGAAATTCTTTGGTTTCTATACTTTTATCAATTCTGCAATTAAGCTGCATTACAATTCTTCCGGCTCCAATATTCAGATGTCCTACCTCAGAATTTCCCATTACGCCGGGAGGCAACCCCACGTCTTCACCACAGGCAATTAGTTGATTATGGGGATATTTTGCCAGAAAGCTATCATAGTATGGAATATGGGCAGCAGCAATGGCATTTCCTTTGTCACTTGAATTTATACCAAAACCATCGAGTATCAATAACAGCACTTTATTATAATTCATAATATTTCCTTTTTTCTAATAATCTAAGGAATAAAATCCTGAAGACAAAATCAGCCTGACCTGCGGAGATGTCAATCTTACTGATTATCTGGTGGACTTGGGGCTTGGGACTTGGGATGGGAGTTCTGATCATGAGAGCAAAAAAAAAAAGAGAGAATAATATTCATGAAATGGAAAGAGCAAAAGAAAGTTGACTAAAGAGAGCGGGCAAACAAATTGGCTATGATATAGAAAATAAGGAATAGATATGAGAAAGATATTGATTTTATTATTATTATGTGTGATAGTCATAAGTGGCTGCAGCAAGAAGAAAGGTGAAGGTAATTCAGACCGGACAGAGGTAGTTTTTTGGCATGCGATGGGTGGACCGCTGGGTGATGGTCTGAGGAAGCTGGTGGACGAATTTAATGACACACATCCGGACATCTATATAAATGCAATAGCTATGGGCAACTATACGGCACTTTCACAAAAGATCATGGCTGCAGTTCAGACTGGGAATCAGCCGGATATCAGTCAGGTATATGAATCCTGGACGTCTAACATGATGAAAGGCGACGTTCTGAAGCCGGTCGAGGAATTTATAGCGGAAGATGAGAGCTTTGGCGAAGAGGATTTGGAAGATATCTATCCTGTATTCATAAATTGTAATACAATAGATGGCAGACTGGTTACTTTTCCCTTTAATAAATCTGTGCGGGTGATGTATTACAATAAGGACATACTGTTTCAGAATGATCTTAATCCCAATAAACCTCCGCTGAACTGGACTGAGTTCAGAGAGATGAGCCGCAACCTCACAATTGATATTGATGGTGATGGAGAGCCGGACAGATATGGCACCACGTTAAAGATAAGTGCCTGGCAATTTGAGAATTTATTGTTACAGGCAGGTGGAGAGATCATGGATGACACAGCCACAATTCCTCTATTTAACAGTCCGGAAGGGGTGGAAGCACTGGAATATCTGAACGGAATTTTGAATGAGGATAAGACGGCGTATTTATCGCCTGGATACGATGGTCAGAATGACTTTCTGGCGGGCAAGGTAGTATTTTATGAAGATTCCAGTGTTTCTATAGCATATATGAAAAATACGGGTATAGACTTTAATTTGGGGATAAGTTCTGTGCCGGTACAAGCTACGCGGCGTAACATTATTAGTGGTACTAATGTAGCGATCTTTAAATCTGACAATAAGAAAGTGGAAAAGTCAGCCTGGGAATTTGTGAAATGGTTTACTTCCAGTGAGATAACGGCAAAGTGGAGTGAATACACTTACTATATGCCGGTGCGTAGAAGTGCCTTTAGGCAGCAGAATCTCAAATCGCGTTTATTTTCAAATCCAGAGATAAAATTTGTTTATGATCAATTAGAGCATGCGGATTTTGAGCCCCAGATATCAGAATGGTTCGAAACTCGGAAGTATCTGGAAGATCAGGTGATAGAATCAGTATTACGCGGGAAAAGCAAGCCAAAAGAAGCTTTGGATAGGGCTGCGAATAAATTATCCAAAATGATAGCAGAGAAAAAATAATATTTTTGTAGATATGGAGGTGAGGAATGTTTAATCACTATAGGATTGAGCATTCGAGCTTGACAATTAGTTAAGCAGCGTTTAGATAATAGAGAAAAATAATTTGGAGAATAATAATGAAGATAAAGATAAAATTTCCTGATGGTAATATTAAGGAATATGAGAGAGGCACAAGTGCCTTGGAGATAGCGGAGAGTATATCCCATGGGTTGGCAGATCAGACGGTTACTGCCAGAATTAATGGCAGATTAGTGGATATAGATTATCCGATAGTTGATGATGCATCGCTGGAATTACTCAAGTTTGACAGTGATGAGGGTAGGGAAGTGTATTGGCATTCCACGGCTCATTTGATGGCGCAGGCGGTTCAGCAATTATTTCCTGAGGTGAAGGTAACGATAGGTCCTGCCATAGAGGGTGGATTTTATTATGATTTTGATAAGCCGGTGCCTTTTACCGATGAAGATTTGGCAACTATCGAGCAGCGAATGAAAGAAATGGCAAAAAACAACTATGAGTACCATAGAGAAGAGATTTCGCGAGATGAAGCGATGAAGATGTTTGATGAGATGGGTGAGACCTATAAGCTGGAGATATTAGCAGAAATCCCTGAAAATGAGACAATTTCACTTTACAGGCAAGGTGATTTTGTTGATCTTTGCCGGGGACCTCACATAATCCACACTGGCAGGATAAAGGCAATAAAGCTATTGAAAACATCGGGAGCCTACTGGCGGGGAGACAGCCGCAATAAGATGTTGCAGCGTATTTATGGAATAAGTTTTCCTTCAAGTAAACAGTTAAAAGTGCATCTGAACAATCTTGAAGAAGCCAAAAAGCGAGATCATCGCCGGATAGGCATAGACCTTGATTTATACTCTATAAATGAGGAGATAGGTCCTGGTCTGGTATTATGGCATCCCAATGGAGCCATGATCCGCAATATAATTGAGGATTTCTGGAAGAAAGAGCACTTAAAAGCCGGTTATAAGCTGGTATATACTCCCCATATAGGGAAAAAGCATCTTTGGGAAACGAGTGGTCATTTGGGTTTTTATTATGAAAGTATGTTTGCCCCAATAGAAGTGGAAGGTCAGGATTACTATTTGAAGCCGATGAATTGCCCTTTTCATCTGGCGATCTATAATTCGCAGAAGCGGAGCTACCGTGAATTGCCATTGAGGCTGGCGGAACTGGGCACTGTTTATAGATACGAGAAATCCGGGGCTTTACATGGGCTTATGCGGGTGCGGGGTTTTACACAGGATGATGCTCATTTGATATGTACAGCAGAGCAAGTAGAGCCTGAGGTAGAAAAACTTATCAGATTTTCCTTTATGATGCTTAACAGCTTTGGTTTTGAGAATTATCAGGTGTATTTGAGCACAAAGCCAGAGAAGGCGGTAGGAGAAGATAAGGAATGGGAATTAGCTACGGAATCACTAAAGAAGGCATTGGAAAAGCAAAAGATAGATTACATTGTTGATGAGGGTGGGGGAGCATTTTATGGTCCCAAGATAGATATAAAGATCAAAGATGCACTTAACAGGAGCTGGCAATGTACTACAATCCAGTTTGATTTCAATTTACCAAGCCGATTTGAGATGGAATATACGGGCAGCGATAACAGTCCTCATCGTCCTTATGTTTTGCATCGAGCTTTATTGGGTTCTGTAGAGCGTTTCTTTGGTACGCTGATAGAGTATCACGGTGGCAATTTTCCTCTTTGGCTTTGTCCCGTGCAGGTGAAAATTTTACCGATATCAGATAATTTTATGGAATATGCCCAGAAACTGGAAAGTGAATTACTGCAACATATGATAAGGGCTGAAATAGATTATCGGAATGAGAAGATAGGTTTTAAGATCAGAAATGCAGAATTACAGAAGACACCCTATATGTTCATAGTGGGAGCTAAAGAGGTAGAGAGAGGAGAAGTCTCTATCAGGCGTCACACTGAGGGCGATATTGGCACTTTTAATATAGCGGATGCTATCAAGCGTTTACAGGAAGAATTGCAGAAGAAGTAAAAAAAAATACAAAAAGCTGCTAACTCGGCGGGAGCCGAGTTAGCAGAATGAGAGCCTTATGAATATTTTGGAGACCATAAGAAAAGAATTGCGACAGGAATCACAAGCAATAGAATATGCCGCACAGAGAACGGGTCGGGAAGTGGAAGTTGCAGTGGATATGATTTATAATTGCCGTGGCAAGATAGTGGTCACTGGAATGGGTAAGACAGGCATTATTGGGAGAAAGATAGCTGCCACGCTGGCAAGTACGGGAACCAGTGCAATATTCCTGCATCCAGCGGAGGGTATTCATGGAGATTTGGGTATGGTGCAGGAGGGTGATCTGGTGATTGCAATTTCTTACAGTGGTAATACCAAAGAAGTTGTGAGCATAATACCCTACCTTCATTTTCATAAAATTCCGATCATTGCCATATCGGGAAATCCGGATTCCGAATTAGCAAAAAGCTCTGAGGTAGTGCTTGATGGTTCCATACCAGAAGGTTTTGAGCCTTTTGGATTAGTGCCTACCTGCAGTACAACAGTGGCATTGGCACTGGGGGATGCCCTGGCGGTGGCATTATTGCAGAAGAGAGAGTTTAGAGCAGAGGATTTCGCCAGATTTCATCCAGGTGGAACTATCGGCAAGAAGCTACTGCTTAAGGTGGTCGATCTAATGCATAGTGGATCAGAAATACCTTTGGTACAAGATAATGCCAGGCTGGACGTGGTTGTTTTGGAGATGACGGGCAAGAAGCTGGGTTGCACCTGTGTGACGGATGCGGAGGGCAAATTGTGCGGGATAGTAACGGATGGTGATCTCAGGAGGCTTTTAGGCGAGGGTATAAAGGGGTTAAAGCGAAGTGCTCATGCCTTTATGACCAAATCTCCGCAAGTGATCTACCCGGAAGTTTTAGCAGTGGAAGCTTTGAGTATAATGGAGGAAAGAAAAATCACTATGTTACCTGTAATAGATGAGAATAATTATCCTTTGGGGATACTTCATATGCATGATCTTATCCAGGCGGGGGTGGTAGGATAAGAAATACATTTTTTTTGCAGAAATTTAGGTATGACAT
Source organism: uncultured Candidatus Cloacimonadota bacterium (assembly GCA_964604155.1). Lineage (GTDB taxonomy): Bacteria > Cloacimonadota > Cloacimonadia > Cloacimonadales > TCS61 > Stygibacter. The sequence continues at coordinate 6,989 of CAZRXY010000129.1, forward strand.
CAGGAGGTTATCTTATTTTGGGGTTATTTCATAATCAACGACACGTCTTTCATAACGTACATTGCAGAGGAAATCTTTAACTTTCAGATGAGCGGCATGTGATTGATAATTTTTCAGAGCTTCCCAGTCTGTAAAAAGGATGGACAAAGCCAGATCACTTTTATTTGAACCGGCAATAAGGTTTATGCCGGCTTTAAAATCGATAATTCCCTCGATTTTATCTTGCATCTCAGAGAGCATTTTAAGGGCTGTATTGAGATTTTGTTTATGGTTACCATCAGAAGTGAATTCCAGAAATCTCCATAGTACCAGGTGTCTTACCATGATCTTCTCACGCCAGAAATTCTATGACACGCTGTTCGGAGCTGATTTTTGTCATAAAATCAAGGGCTTTTTTTACCAGGGGGAGGTTAATGAATATATCCACAGCTTCCCAGGAAGTAAATTCGAGCAGAACTGAGAAATCAGAGCTCCAATCGAGCTTGCATTCATTAATGCCGGTTTCCAGGTTTTGCAATTGCGGGATACATCCCTTCACCTTGTTAAAGGCATCTGCCGACCACTGCAGGTTAGTGGCAAGATAATTTCCGCAAGCTTCCGGCTTTAGTCGGTATAACATAATTCTTATTATCATTTTTTACCCCTTTGGTGATAAAACGGGAAAATTGCTCACTGAGAGTCAATCATTTTTTACCTGAGTTGGGAGATTCATGCAATAAATGTGATATTTAGCAGGCAAAATACACAACATCTATTTGTCGTGAGCCGCACAAGCAAAATCAATTAGTAAGCCAGATTTGATAATGCTTGACAGTGGTATGAGCGGCAGGAAAAATAAACCCAAAGAATATATTTGGAGGTAATGATGGTTAAAGATGGATTGTTATATACCGAGAGCCACGAGTGGGTGAAGGTGGAGGGTGACGAAGCCTATATTGGGATATCTGCGTATGCGGCGCACGAATTAGGAGAGATAGTTTTTGTGGAATTGCCTGATGAGGGAGATGAGGTGAAATGCGGAGAGTCTTTTGGTTCAGTGGAAGCTGTGAAAGCGGTTGAAGATATCAAGTCACCTCTTTCAGGTGAAGTGATAGAGATCAATGAAGAGCTGGAAGACGAGCCTGAGATGGTTAATAAGGATGCTTATGGAGCCGGGTGGATGATCAAGATCAAGATTAGTGATCGTGCAGAGATAGACAAGTTAATGGGAGCAGATGACTATAGAAAATTGATAGATCAATAAAGATGCAATTTGGACACAAACCGTTTTTATTGATCTTATTGGCGCCTTCTGGGGGTGGTAAATCTACGATATGCGATAAAGTGCTGCAGCAGGAGTCAGATTTTGTGTATTCCATTTCATCAACAACGCGGGAGCCGCGAGTTGGTGAGACATGTGGGGTGGATTATGATTTTATATCAGAAGCAGAATTTATGCGGAGGAAAGAAGCGGGAGAATTTATAGAGAGTGCGTTAGTCCACGGCAAATGGTATGGCACCTCGCGAAAATTTATCGAGACGACTCTGGCGTCCGGGAAAAATATAATACTAGATATTGACGTGCAGGGGGCGATAAAAATATTGGAGAATGGAATAGCGTGTGTAACTGTGTTTCTATTACCTCCGTGCCATGCGGAATTACAGCGGCGTTTGAAGTTACGGGGAACGGACAGTGAAGAAAAGATTGAGCTTAGATTAGCCAATGCAGTCAAAGAGATATCTTTGGCGGGGAGATTTGATTATCTGGTGATAAATGATGATCTGAATAAGGCTGTATCTGATGTAAGATTGATAATAAGAGCCGAGAAAATGAAAGTAACCAGGTATATAAACCTGGAGGAAAATTATTACAGGAGTGAAGATGCTTAATCCCAAAGTGGAGAAATTTTTAGAAGACAACAATATGACTTACTTATTTTTGATGTTGGCAGATCTGGAAGTTCAGAGACTTTCTAATCTGCCAAACGTGATAAAGAAGCAATTTGAGGGCAGGATTACCGAAGCTGCTCTTGAGCACGTGGCAGAAAACATAGTGCCCGATTATCTAATGGATCATCATGAGGAGCCTGATCAGGAAGAAGAACCTCTTAATCCCTTTGAATAAAGTGGAGAGATTTCATCAATGAAAGACCTGGATCAGTACCTGGAAATGCTAAAGCAATCTGGTATAGAGGATATTTTCATCAAGCCGGTTGCCAAAGCAGGATCTGAGGCATTTGAGCAGCGACCTGTTTTAAGCAGGCAAAAGGTACTGGAGGGATTGCAGCACAAGTATGCCGATTGCCAGAAATGTGGTTTGTGGGAAGGCAGGAACAAACTGGTTTATGGTGTGGGTGATGCTAATGCAAAGCTAATGCTGATAGGTGAAGCTCCGGGGGCGGATGAGGATAGAACCGGGATAGCTTTTGTGGGCAGAGCGGGGCAATTATTAACAAAGATGCTGAATGCTATCAATCTGGAGCGTGAGCAGGTTTATATAGCCAATATAGTGAAATGCCGTCCTCCGGGAAATCGAGATCCTTTAGAAGAAGAAAGACAGTCCTGTCTGCCATATTTACTGGAACAGATCAGAATCATAGAGCCGCAGATAATACTATTACTGGGTAAGGTAGCAGGAAATACATTATTAAAAAATAATCTTACTCTGGGCAGGATGCGGGAGGAAGAATATACTTTTATGGGCATTCCCACTTATGTATCTTATCATCCTTCAGCTCTGCTCAGGCATGGTGAGTGGAAAAAGCCGGCCTGGATAGACTTGCAGAGAGTGCGGGATCATTATCAGACACTACCGGCAAAGTGATAGGGCATTAGATTAATGACAGAAAGCATAAAACCAATACAGGGTGTAGAGAAGCAATTACCCAATGATCTCAATGCAGAAGCTGCTGTGCTATCTGCTATGCTGATAGATGCGTTTAATGTGAGCTATACAATGACCTGGCTGGGTGAGAAGGATTTTTACCGCAATAGTCATAAGAAGATATTTAAAGCCATGAAGAAGCTCTTTGAAAAAAATGTGGAAATAGACGTCATCACTTTAACCAATGAGCTGAAAAAAAATAATGATTATGACCGTGTAGGCGGGTTCGAATTTATCAATAAACTTACAAATGTGGTTTTGAGCGGAGCTAATATCAAAGAGCATGTAAAGATCATCAGGGACAAATCCACGCTCAGGCAATTGATCACGGCAGCAAATAATATAATAGAAGTATGCTATCAATCTGATGAAGAAGTGGAGCAGATACTTGACAAAGCGGAGCAGCAGGTCTTTGATATTGCGGAGAATCCCTTAAAGGAAGCCTTTGGGAATTTCAAATCTGAGATAGATAACACAGTGGAAGTGATCCAGGATATTGCCAGCAAGAAGCGAAGCGTGATGGGTGTGCAGACTGGATTTATTGATCTTGATAGTTTGATTGGCGGTTTCAGGAGTGGGCAGTTTGTTATCGTAGCAGCCAGGCCTGCAATGGGTAAGAGTTCTTTTGCTCTGAATATGGCATTCAATGCGGCAGTATCATTTGATCTTAAAATAGCCATATTCACAATGGAGATGGAGAGCCAGGAATTGATAATGCGAATGCTGAGTTCGGCAGCAGAAATACCAATGCAGAGTATGTTACGCGGCAGCGGTTTGAATTCGAGCAATCTGGAGCGGATAGTCACGGTGGCAGAAGTACTGAGGGATTGTAATATCTATATAGATGATAATGGTTATCAGACCTTAAATCAGATAAGGGCGCGTACGAGGCGGTTATCTGCGGAAGTGGGCAAATTGGATATGATCATCATAGATTATCTGCAATTGATGGCCTCCAGTAATCCCAGGGGCAAAGATAGCCGGCAGCAGGAGATTTCTGAAATATCACGAGGATTAAAGGTATTGGCTAAAGAGATGGAGCTGCCTGTGATAGCTTTATCCCAATTAAATCGTCAGGTGGAAACCAGGGATGACAAGAGGCCATTATTGGCAGACTTGCGTGAATCCGGGGCAATTGAGCAGGATGCTGATATAGTAATGTTTATTTATCGGGAGCATGTATATACAAAGAAGCCGGAAGATATCGGTAAATCGGAGATATTGATACGCAAGAACAGGCATGGGAAAATTGGAACCGTGCCGCTTACTTTCCTGAGTGAATTTACTTCTTTCAGGAATGCATCAAAAGAAAGCTGATGCTTCCGAGATTAAGATCCACTTTCATATTTATTGGAGAATTCACGAATTTTCAATTTGCCGTATTACTATCACTTCGCAGTATAAAAAAGAGATGGGCTTTGATAATTGAGCAGATGGACAAGATAGGCTATGATTCACTTCTTTTGGTGACGATAACATCGGGTTTTACCGGATTGGTAACAGCAGTGCAGGCTTCATATCTCACCAATGGATATATTCCGCCAAATCTGATAGGTGTACTTGTGGGGAAATCTACGATGATAGAGCTGGCTCCGGTATTAACTGCCCTGGTACTGGCGGGAAAAGTGGGTGCCTCGATAGCTGCGGAAATTGGCACAATGAAAGTTTCTGAACAATTAGACAGTTTGCTTTCTATGGCAATAGACCCGGTGGATTATCTTTATATGCCTAAGGTGATAGCCGGGTGCATTATGGTGCCGGTGCTCACAATCTATGCCAATTTAATAGGGATAATATCAGCCTTTGGGCTTTCCGTGATCAAATACCATACAAACGGATATACTTTTTTTATGGAAATGAAAAATTATTTTGTACCCTCAAATTTGTGGGGTGGTCTTGTGAAAGCTTTTTTCTTTGGGTTATTTATCACCATGATAGGGTGCTATGCGGGCAGCAAAACTCAGGGCGGTGCTCAGGGAGTAGGGAATGTGACAACCGCTACCGTAGTGTATGCTTCTATTGCTATCTTAGTAGTAGATTTTGTGGTGGCTGCGATCCTTTTTGGGAGTTTTTAGAAATGAAAGCTCATATTTTGCTGATGATATTTCTACTACTGATTACGGGATGTGCAAAGCAGAACGGCGGGTACGATATTCCTGATAAGGATCTGGTTATTTATACAGGTGAACCTTTTATGACAGAAACTATCTGGCAGGATTTTAGATACTTTGAAGCCAGATATGATTGTCGCATAGTGATAAGAAATTTTGCAGATCCCTGGCAGGCTTTGGAACACTTGATATTAAGCGGAGACAGCACAGATGTGGATATTATCTGCGGGATAAATAATGCTCTGGTCAAAGAGGCGATAGACAGTAAGATCTTTATACCCTATAAATCTGACAATCTTAAATTCATAGACAGCAAGTATCTTTATGATAATACGCACCATTTCACGCCGTATTCCAGTGGGTTTATGGGTTTGATGTATAACCGTCGTTATATATCTGCTCCTCCTCGCAATTATGGTGAATTGCAGGATAATCGCTGGGATGACAGCATAATAATGCCAGATCCGGCTATCACAGCGATGGGGCGGGCATTTTTGCATTTCACGGCAGCTCAGTATGGCGTTAATGGGTTCAGGTATCTCTGGAAGGGTATTCAGAAAAATATCATTGCCTTTCCAGCAACATATGAGGAGGCTTATAATAGATTTCTGGCGGGTGAAGGACAAATTATTCCGGCTTATGTGAGTTTGCCATTATTCCATAAATTGCAGGGTGATAATGATTATGAAGCTGTTGTTCTGGAGGAGGGAAGTTTCAGGGTAACAGAATTTGCCGGTATTATTGCCTCTTCCGATAAAATGGTAATAGCTCAGAGATTCGTGGATTATCTACTCACTAAAGAATTTCAGCAGAAAATTGCCCTGCAAAAATTTATCAATCCTTTAAATAGGGAGGTAGCTGCTGCGGCAGAATTTGCAGAAGTGAAAAGCGTGGCAGAAGACAATATCCATAGACTATCGCTGCAAAAAGTGCGTAATGAAGAACACATTTGGATCAGGAAATTTGAAGAAACTCTGGGGAGATAATATTTTGTTCAGGATAGTATTATATCAGCCGGAAATACCGGCAAACACGGGTAATATCGGTAGATTGTGTGTGGGCACCGGCAGTGAACTACACATAATAAAGCCTATGCGTTTTTTGATAAATGACAAATACCTTAAACGAGCCGGACTCGATTACTGGGGAGATTTAGAGTTTTTTATGCATAACAATCTTGACGAATTAAACGATCTTTATCCGGATAACACCATGTATTTTTGTACGACGAAAACCACACGCTCTTATACGGAGCCTGATTATAAGGCGGGGGATATGTTTGTGTTTGGACCGGAATCCAGAGGCATACCTGAGGACATCCTGCTAAAAAACTGTCATCGGACGATCACGCTTCCCATGACAGACAAGATCAGGTCTATAAATCTGAGTAACAGTGTGGCTATCACGCTGTATGAAGCACTCAGGAAGTGTGGCTGGCATGGTGTGGATATAGATAACAGGAGGATAATATGTTAAGCGGTTCCATAGTCGCTTTGGTTACACCATTTAAGAATGGACAGATCGATTATAATGCTCTCGATAAGCTGCTCACATTTCATTTAGAAAATCAGACGGATGCCCTGCTTCTGAATGGTACTACTGGTGAATCTCCTGCTCTGGCAGGCGATGAGCGAGAGCTATTTATTAAATATTGTCTGCATAAACTGGAAGGTAAGATTCCCGTAATTGTGGGCACCGGGACAAATAATTTGCCAAATTGTATCACAGCGACGACAAAAGCTCAGGAAGCGGGGGCTCAATATGCTTTGGTGATCACGCCTTATTACAACAAGCCGACGCAAAAGGGGCTTTATGAATATTTTGTGGAGGTCTCAAGAAATGTGGATATTCCTATAATCCTCTATAATGTACCGGGGAGAACAGGTGTGAACATGAGTTCGACAACTACCTGTCGGTTAGCGGCGGATTGTGCAAATATTGCAGGAATAAAGGAAGCTTCTGGTGATCTTGTGCAGGCTTCGGAGATAATACGCGATACATCTGATAATTTTTTCCTTTTTTCTGGGGAGGATGCACTAAATTATCCGCTGATGTGCTGTGGTGCCAAGGGCACGATTTCAGTAACTGCGAACATAATGCCCGGCAAGGTTCACGAATTGGTAACTAAATGTCTGGAGGGTGATTTTGAGAAGGCGAGACAGGTTCATCTTTATCTGCTGGAATTGAACCGGATGATGTTTATAGAAACGAATCCGATACCTGTTAAGGAAGCTCTGGCAATGATGGGTCTGATTGCGGGAGAATTCAGACCTCCCATGACATCTTTAAGTGATAAAAATCGTATCCTTCTGCAGAACACATTGCGTAAATATATGCTGGTTTAATAGTGAGAAGAATTGGTAAAAGAAATCTAAATCTGGTAGTTTGCCCTCAAAGCAAACAGTTCAAAGACCTTGTAGTCTGTGCTGCAAGCTGCGAAAGATTCTGTGATCAGTATCTAAGTAATATCAGGCTTGATATTCTGGAAAAATATGTGGAAGAACACCCGGAATATAAAATAACAGGAGTAATTATGGCTGGACAAAAAACACCCCAACCCAAGGCAAAAGTCTTTTGGGTATTAGACGAAGACAAAAAAGTGATTGAAGTGCAGGAAAAGGAGATTATGAATAATCCGCAACAGTATCTGGATAAAGAAATCTGGGATAAACCTCCCTATAAATATGAGGTTGTTATTGCTTTGAAACGCGTTAAGGCTTGATAAGCCTGATCCGCAAGAGCAGATAATAAATAAGAAATCCCGTCGTGGCTCCTACCCAGTTAGCGGCATAGTCATGAAAGGAAACTGTTCTACCCGGAATAAGAATCTGGTGCATCTCATCTGCCAGGGGCAGGATGATTGCCAGAATGAAATAATTACTGAGGGAAATCCTGCTGGTTTGAGCTCTTTTCATCAGGATATAAAGCAAAGCCAGGATCAGGTATTCACTAAAATGAGCAATTTTATCCAAACCGCTCAAGGTATCTTTCTCGGAGCCGATATTTGGTATAGATGATACTATCACGATACAGGCGAGCCAGGTATAAAAGATGATCTTATATCTCATTATTTTACTATTTTTCATAACTTTCTAATTGCCAGTAAACTGGAAAAGGTTTCCTGTTGTAGCGAGCCCTTAGGGGTATTCTTCTGTCATCTGAAGTTATCCACAGGCTGAGTTCGTTATCCTCATGAACCAGATTATTGGTGAGAATATCTGAGCGTTCTTTTTTATCGGAACTTAGCTGATAGAAGCGGATTTCTACTTTATACACTTCCTGCCTTCCCAGTTGGCTGGAGATTATTTCTTTTTCACTAACCTTGTATTGTGCTTCCCAGATAAGACCATTGGCGTCCAGGATTATAGAACCTGGATTTTCCAGGTTGTTGCGAATATAATATAATCCCGAAAAAAAATCGCGGCTTTCCGGCAGGATGGGATATTCTTTATTCCTATTTGTGGAGATATTGCTTATGCGTCTGGCAATAAGAGAGCTTCTATCGAAATATATGAGGCGGCTTTCTGAATAATTCTTCTGGTTTATCTCTTTTCTATAAGTTTCAGGCAGATAATCGGCTTTGTAGTAGCTGGAATAAGTATTATCCATAGAGCTGGCAAAGCCGGCAATTCCGGTTGCCTTGGCATGTACATGCAAGAGGTTCTGCTTATCAGATATCTTCACATCGGCTACCTTTATACCCAGATAGCGGATGCTCAAATGCAGGCGCTCTGCGTTAGCTGCCTGATGCGAGATAGAAAGTAATAATATCAGAATAAAATACTTCAAATTAAGTCAGTTTTTTAACCCGCACATAATTGATACGCCTGGATTTTATATTTGTAACCACAAATTCAATTCGATTTTCATAAATATATGAATCATAACGAGCGGGGACTCTATTAAAGCTGTCATAGAGAAATTCCGCCAGATTATCATAATCTTCTTCCGGGATATCGAGTTCAAATTTCTGGTTTAATTCCGATATAGAGACCATTCCGCTAATGATATACTCATTCTCATTTATCATACTAATCGTGGGACCTTCTTTATCGTATTCATCCAGAATTTCGCCTACAAGTTCTTCGAGGATATCTTCCAGGGTAAGCAAGCCACTGGTCCCGCCATATTCATCGACTACCAGGGCGATCTGCATTTTTTTCTTGCGGAACACGTTTAGGAGATTGCTTACAAGGCTGTTTTCAGTAACATAATTGGGAGGGCGCATCAGAGACTTTATAGATGTTTTATCTCGGTTCAATATAACATCTTTGGCATAGACAAAACCTATGATATTATCAATATTATCCTTAAAAACCGGCAGTTTTGAGTGTCCGGATTCCAGCAGGAGTTTTTTTAGATTATCATAACTCTCAGTATCTTCTATTCCCACAATATCGACGCGGGGCGTCATAATCTCACAAGCTTTCGTACCCGAGAAAAAGCGAAAGATACTTTGAATTATCTCTTTTTCGCTGTCTTCCAGAGGATGGTGAGTGGATTTGGATTCCAGAAGATTTCTCAAATCTTCGGTAGTGATATGAAGATTTTTATCAATTGTGATCCTTGACCGTCTTGTGAAGAGCAACTGGATAAATTCGAGAGCTTTAATTATGGGAAACAGCAGATAAAAGAGTATTGTGAGTGGCAAGCTGGAAAACTTGCTGAATTTTTCCGAGAAGTTATATGCCAGCAGCTTAGGGGTGATCTCTCCGAATAGTAAAAGCAGAAATGTCATGACCAATATCTCAAATATGATCGTGAAAGTATGTGCTCTATTGCCAAAATAGTGATTTCCCAGCTTGATAGCTATCACGGCTGCTGTGCTGGAGGCTGCCACATTTACCATAGTATTACCCAAAAGGACCAATATCAAAAGAGATCTGGGGGTTAATAGTAAACGGTTTATTCGCCTTTCGCTGGCTTTTTTGCTTTTTTCAAATTTCTTGATCTGGATTTTCGTTAAGGAGAAAAACGCTGTTTCGGAACCTGAGAAAAAGGCTGATAAAAATAATAACCCCACTAATAGTAAATATGGTAGATTGTCATCCACTTTTGTTACTTAACTCCTTTAAATATTTTATATAGCAGGTTTCCTTTGCATACATGCGGTTCTGCTGCTCCTGTGATATGTGATCATATCCCAAGAGATGCAAGAGACCATGCAAAAATAACCTCTGTAATTCATAATTCAGTGACATGTTACCCTTTTGCTCATTTGCCTTCTCTATGTCAATTATTATATCACCGAGTTGAGGAACAGCGGGATAATCACTGCCAAAGGATAATACATCGGTTTTCTCGTCCCTGCCTCGGTAACGGCGGTTTAATCCTTTTATCTCATCTCCCTCGCACAAAACTACCGATATCTCCAATTCTTTCGTCTGCCAATCTATTCCAAGTTCAGCGCGAAGTACCTTTTCGGTAAGTTCATCAAATAATTCAGAAGATATTTTCTGGCTGCTTTTATTCCACATGAACACTTTATTCTTCATCGGCAGGATACTCTATTCTTGTGCTATATACACCCATTAAAATAGGGTGCATGGCATTAATTACTTTTCGTAATTCACTAATCGTGACAGGTGCTTCATTAAGCTGACCCTCGCGGATCAATTTATTGATCGTATCTTCAAGTAAATGGTCTATTATTCCGGGATTAACTTCAGAGAGACTTTTTGAATGAGATTCCACAATATCGGCGATCATTACTATTGCTGCCTCTTTGGTCTGTGGTTTGGGTCCCGGATAACGAAATTCCTCTGCTTCATGATTCTGGTGCGTTTCTTTGGCTTTACTGAGAAAAAACCTGATTGTAGAAGTTCCATGATGCTGAATAATTATCTCTATCACAGCTTCAGGTAAGCCTTCTTCGCGGGCAATCTTAACCCCTTCTAAGATATGGTTTCTTATTACATGAGCACTTTGAGTGGGAAGCATTTCGTTGTGCAGATCACTTGCTTCGGGATTGTTTTCTATGAACATGAGATGATTCACCAATTTACCCAGATCATGAAAATAACTGCCGGCTCTGGCTAAAAGATGATCTGCTTCTATTGCTTCTGCTGCGCTTTCTGCCAGATTACCCACAATGATACTGTGATGATAGGTTCCCGGTATTTCCTGACGCATTCGCTTTATCAGCGGATGTTGCTGATCAAGTAACTCCATCAGTTGTTCTCTGGTTACTATCTTAAATCGCTTTTCCAGATAAGGCAGGATCAACACTGCCAGGAGCGTGGAAAGAATTATTGATATCGATCCGTATAACAATCTCTGAAAATATTCCTCAGGGCGGGTCACCTGATTTAAACTGAGCCCAAGAGTAAAAATAAAAAAGAAAATCAACATTGTAATACACATTGCCAGATAGGGGAAATTTATCCTGTTCTTATTGGAAACCATTAAAATTGGGAGTGAGGATATGCTCAGTAACAGTGGGTTCGTATAATTCCAGTTCAAGAGAATGCTCACTATGATAAATTGGATAATTGTATATAAATAGGCAATTTTACGATTACATAACTTTAGTACTGCAAAACTGAAAAACCCCAAAGGGATTAATAATGCGGATAAATCTAATATATTATTGATTAAAAGGGTTATCAAAGAAACGGAAATTAATAGAAACAGCAGCAGAAACATCCTGTTACTTGTGAATTCCCGCTCTGAAGAAAACTGGTTTATCATGTTAAACAATATAAAGATCATCAGCAGTACAATGATAAAAGTACCCGCTGCTGACATAAGAACCCGTTTGCTATCATGCTCTATATTGCTGTTTTTTAAAGATTGCTGCAGTGAATTTATTTTCTGCAAATGTTCTTCATCTACTCTTTCACCTTTACGGATGATAGCTTCATTTTTGAGCACTTTACCTGCGGTGGTTTCCACTTCTAATCTTGCCATCTGACGCTTTTGCTCTGTAGCTTCCCTGTCATAAACAATGTTCACCACCAGTATGTTGTCAACCATATCCTGCAAAGCTACCAGACCTGAGGGATTTATGAAGCCGTCGATCAGTTTGTCTCGGGCTTCTGTTAGACCATAGAGCTTAAAAAGATAATAATCTCGGATAACACTTTTTCTTTTAACTGTAATAGTAGAACCCGTATAACTTTCAGGATAGATGCCAATATCAAAAATACGGGCAATTTTTTCACTTAAATAGGAATAAACGGTGCTGAGATTATCACTGTTTGTGAGAAATTCTATTGCATTCTGACTAAAGCGATAACCTTTTTGTTGTAATGAAAGACTTATTTCCTGCCAGGTGGCTTCAGGTGATAGATTCTCAAAATGTCTGATAATGATATCAAGATTACGGATAGCATTATAGGTGATATTATCTGAGATGGAATAAATATCAGAGACCTTACGGGCTGCTTCTTCCCGTTCCCGCTTGAGTATTTCACTGCTCTTATAGACACTGAATTCAATAGGCGATATAATGTCCTGCTCTGCTATTTGTCCCACATTTAAAGTCAATGCCCGGTTCCATGAACGGTAGGGATTAAATACCAATTGACACAGAGTTATTATCAATGCAGTCGCAAGTATCAAGTGAGCATATTTCTTTAGCATGATTTGCTTATTTTATTAGAAAAATAAAGCCTCCGCTGACGGAGGCTATATCTTTTTGAACTACTATTAATCGCGAGGTATCTCAAATATCTGATTTGGATAAATAAGGTCAGGGTCTTTTATTTTATCCTGATTTGCCCGATAGATAAGGGGCCACTTTGCTCCGTTTCCGTAAACTTCTGGATATGAAGCTATCTTCCATAAAAATTCACCCTTATAAACCTTCCAGGTGTTTGGCTTGCCCCGGGGTATCTTGAGCACTTGATCAGGATAGATCAAATTAGGATCCTTGATTTGGTCTCTGTTTGCTCGATAGATTATGCCCCACTTGGCAGGATCATTATAGATAAAATGATAACCGGCGATCTTTGATAAATATTCACCTTTCACGACCGTGTAGGTGTCTTCATAATACTTGGGACGCTTAGATTCCAGCTCGTTTTCAAGTCTGCTTAAACGGTTTTCTATCATCATTATGTCGTCCATATAATCCGGGATCTTGCTGTAATTGCTTGCCCTGTAATCATCCCATTCTTTCCGCAAAGCATATATATGCTTTTTGGCTTCCCAAAGCTCACTGTCTGAAAGCGAATTGAAACTGTTTATCTGGCTATTGAAATAATCAATTTTTTTGCGGACTTCCTGCCACATGGCTGTATCATTTTTATCTACACCAAGATAGCTGATTATTCTGTTATAAGTAGCACTATGCTCATCATCAATTTCAGCAAGTCTTCCTTGAATATTAGATAAACGTATCTCAGCAGCTTCTTTACGCGCATTTGCATCCGCTTTTCGCTGCTGGTATTCAGCTAAATCCCTGTCAAGCCGCTGCCAGTAATTTTCTCGCTCTGCTTTCTTGAGCTTCTTATATTCTTTTTCGCTAAGATAATTCACTTCAGACATCAATAGGACGGGAAGTACAAAAACTGCTATTATTAAGATCAGTGTTAATTTACGCATCATCTCCTCCTATTCCTCTGCCTTCAATTGATTTTCGTAGTTCTTCAATTTTGTGAGATCACTTTCTTTCTCTGATAGCTCTCTTTCCATCCGGTTAACTTCCTGCTCTAATTGAGCCGCTTCTGCTTCTGCTGCGAGCGCTTCCTGCTCTGCTAATTCCAAATCAGCCCTTTGTACCGGTGGCGGAGGCGGAGCACAGGCGCTTAGAAAAAGTGTCAGCGCCACTAGCGCTAACAACATAATTCTTATAATCTTCATGGCATCTCCTTTGTAGATTATTTTTCCATTCTCATTTTTTACCTTTCATGTTTACCCTACTTGTCCTCTTTATATTTCTTGTCAAGTAATAATAAGTGCTTTTCGCATTTATTATTTAATTACAGCAAATTTCTGATAAAAAAAATCTTTCTATTATTCAGGCGTCCGCCCGTATTTCTAACTAACCGGGTTGATGGAAGAGGGGAAGAGGGGAAGAGGGGA
>CAZRXY010000130.1:0-24288 GCA_964604155.1 uncultured Candidatus Cloacimonadota bacterium
ATACGACGGGGGAATTTTGATTTCTCTAAAAGAATCAAAAAGTTATCTAAAATGGACAAAAAATGTCTTTAATAAAGCTGAAAAGATTTTTGGAAAATAGATACAAAAGTTTTATAGAGTGTCCTCGCTAGGACTCGAACCTAAATCTTTTCCTTAGGAGGGAACTGCTCTATCCTACTGAGCTACTGGGGCGCAGCACGATTTACCACTGGTAGCCAGGCGGGGATAGTGTCAAGAATAAAGTGCTTTTCTTGCATACCCCCGTATTTTTTGGGGTGCATGAAGGCAGGCTGGGAACTGCGACGTCCACGTCGTAGATTTTTTTCCACAGAGAACACCAAGGGCGATGGAATAATAATGTATTATGGATGAATAGTCCCTGCTTCTGGCTCTGGGATTATCTGTATTTTTTGTTAAACCCGTGAATGTGGTGCTTTTAATTCTGCCATAATTTACTGCAAAGGAGGCAGATAGCTCTCATAAATCAAAGAGAAAGAATCTGATATTCATGTTCCAGAAGATTGATAAAGAGCAGCTTATTTCTGAGCAGTTCTCCCCTGCCAATAAGGATTTTTATTGTTTCTGCCACTTGAATAGAGCTGATCAGAGCTGGGGCAAAGGCGGGACTACCCTGTTCTTTTTCTATACTTCGCTGGTTTTTATTGGGATAGATATTCGGCAAGGTATCGTCATCTGGGAATATTGTGGCAACCTGCCCATACCAGCCGGCAATAGCTCCATGTACCTGCGGAATTCCTGCCTGGCGGCAGGCATTATTTAAAACAAACCGAGCTGGGATACTATCTAAAGCATCTATAACCACATGATGTCCTTTAATCAATTCAAGAGCATTTTCCTCATCGAGATATAGATCAATAGGCCTGCATATTGTCTGTTTATTTATACTCCTTATCCTTCGGTCAGCGAGCATCACCTTTTTCTCGCCTATATTGGATTCGCTGGATAAAATTTGCCGGTTTAGATTAGTGAATTCCATGCTGTCTTTATCGATTATCGTAATAGAACCAACCCCAAGCCTGGCGAGCATTTCAATTGCATAACCACCTAAACCGCCACAGCCAACCACACACACACTGGATTTTTGCAGAATTTTGTTTTCAGATTCAGTGATCGCAGAAATATTTCGGCTATAGCGATCCATTATTATCCTCCACCTACTGGGGGAAAAAGAGAAAGCGTGTCAGCGGATCGCAGGATATGATTGATATCAACTATTATTCCATTGACCATGATGATAGACACCTCGTCCGGATTGATTTTTATTGCATTAAGGATATCAAGCACAGATGAATCATCAGGAATGGATAATTGTTGTTCTTGAGGGTGATTTTCTCTTAATGTGGCAAAAAGTTTGAGTCTAATTTTCATCAGACTTTCTTAGGTTGCTTCAGTTTAAAATTTGCCTCATTATCCTGATTTTTGCTGTAGAATCCCAAAGCAATTCTATAAGGTCCCGGGCATCCAGGCGGCAAAAAGGCGATGCGGTCTCCGGGCTGTATCTCATCACTAAGAGCATGCACAAATCCATTAATAAAGATTACCTCAATGCTATCTATCGGGATATCTAATCTTTGTGCTAATTCTCTACCGCTAACAGCCTGCCCCAGTTCAAAAAATAGGGGCGGGGCACCGAATTTGCGGCGTAGAATAGTATCAAGCTGCAAAAAACCTCTCACTTCAATTTTTCTATTTTTTTCATCCATTTCCATTAATTATTACCAGATTAAATTCTTATAAAAAAAAGCTCTGATATTATTCGGGGCTACCCTGAATTAATGTACACATTTGATATAAGAATCGGGTCACAGAAAAAACCGTCTTCAAATACAAAATCAGTTTTCATCTGCGTCTCCCGCTTAACCCGTATTTCCATATTCATTTATGGGCAGCCCCAAACTATTGTTCAAAACTTATATACCTCGTCAATTTCTTCCGGTGTGAAATCCCAAACCTGATTATGAGGAGGCAGTGGTTCATATTCAAAGAATTCCGGCAGTCTGTCATCAGCATTGGTAAATCCTGCCTTTTTATTGAACTCACGCTCCACCTTCAAAACGGATTTACCCAGTTCATCCACGTCTGCTGCGGTTAATGAAAGCCCATATTGCGCATTGATCATATCAATAAGCGCCTGATAGCCACCAGGATTATCTGCTATGCCAAAATATACAAACAAGCACATGCCGGTACTATCTACCGCTGCCGTGCCTATCTGCATTGCTCTCGCATATTCTATCTGTCCATCTTTTTTAAGCGGATCAATATTTGCACCCACCTTCAGGATGTTGCCCGATATACAATATCCGGCTGTATGGTCTGCGCCCATTGTACTGGTGGCATAGGTTAGGCCTATACCTTTTATTGAGCGCGGATCATAGGCAGGAATTGCCTGTCCTTTGACTACCGGCACTCTATATAGCCCACATACTTTGCCCACAACCGCACAACCGCTGGCAATTATTCTGCTCAATGGGGCAGGCTTTGCTATTCCTTTTACTATCTCCAGCACTGCTTTTCCATCACCCCATGGTATCAATCCGCCTTCCATAGCAGTTGCCACTGATACCGCAGTTTCTATACTATCTACCCCTACATCATCCATAGCTCGGTCGATAAAGGCAATATCATCCAGGTCTTCTATGCCGGCATCAGCACCTAATCCCCAGATTGTCTCATATTCAAATCCACTCGTAACATATTTACCCTGCTTATCTGTATACCATTGAGAGCACTTTATGATGCAACCCGGATGACATCCATGAGAAGCTTTTCCCTCTCCACCTCGCTCTGTTATGGTCGCATTTATGGTCTCACCCGAAATGTTGTCGTTATGCTCAATTCTCCCTTGAGTAAAATTGTGGGAAGGCAATCCTCCCGCTTCATTGATGATATTTATCAAAATATCAGTGCCATAAGCAGAAAGTCCCTGTCCGGTGACAGGATGATCCATTAGCGCTTTGGCAAAAACCTTGGCAGCCGCCCTAAATTTCTCCGGCTCCGCAATAGGAACCGGCTTTGCTCCAGCAGCATCTATTACTATTGCCTTTACCTTTTTAGAACCCATAACTGAACCTAAACCTCCACGCCCGGCACTGCGAATATTGCCTTCAGGATCTTTGAAAGATATATTAGCAGAAGGAAGACGATATTCTCCTGCAGGACCTGCAAGCGCTATCCCAATATCAGAACCATATTTTTTTTGCAGGACATCTATTGCCTTAAAGTTACCACAGCCAGCAAGTATTTCCGGCGAAGCTTCATCAATGCTTACTCCATCTGATGTTACCTTGATAACATAGAATTGATCACCCTTTGGCATCCCTTCTATAACAATCGCCTTGATGCCCATTTTTGCTAATAACTGAGAAAAGGTACCTCCAGTATTTGATTCTTTAATAGTGCCTGTTAATGGACTTTTGGCTCCTACAGAAAGACGACCCGAATTGGGTGCTGATGTTCCACTTAATAAACCTGGTGCAAATATCAGCTTGTTGAATTTGCCCAAAGCATGACAGGTCGGCTTAACCTCATCATTAATAAAATTTGACGTTAAAGCTCGCCCCCCCAGACCAGCATATCTGGAAGGAACTTTTTCAATCTCCGCTTCGCGGGTTGTCATGTTTACCCTAATAAACTTATCCATAAAACCTCCTAATTTGGATTAATGTAAATAAGCACCTGCCCATTTACTCTGACTTAAAATCACTAATGATAATTATATTCTAAATCCTTTCCAAACGCGGGAGGCAGCATAGTTTCCTATTCTACCCAGCGGTTGATTTTCATAGCCAGGTAAATAAATACCTAGCCTTAGAACCATCAACTCGGATTCGAATTCACCTTGCTGTTCTTTCATTCATACCGATGAAATGAATCTCTACTAATTGTGTCAAGCTTAATTTTCGTGCTCTGGCATACACCCGGAACTAATTTGAAAAGTGGAAATAATGATCAGTTAAACAATTTGTCGTCACTATCCAGGAGTCAACTTAGCTGGTTTTTTAAAGCTCCCGGATGCTCGAAGATCTCCGGGATGGTTGACCCAGGATAATAAATCTTAATTCATTTTTCCCCAGTTTAATTAGAACTACTATAAATTCACATAACAGGGGTATGCCAGAATGCAGAGTTTATAAAGATTGACTTAAAAAAGGGAGTGCAAAAATCTGCTGAGAGATGAAGAAAGTGAGGTAAGGATGGATGCTGGCAGATAAGCTGATACCGATAATTGTAATATTCTTTGCAGGATATTTTTTAAAGCTGAGGGGAGTATTCAGCAGAGCAGATGGGGCTTTATTTTTACGAGGTGTGGTATATATTTGCCTTCCGGTGATAGGGTTTTCCACTTTCAGCCATCTGGATCTCGGTATAGAGCGGATATATCCTATCATTACATCCTTCTTTGTCATAATCGGAAATTTCCTCTTCACCTTGTTATACTTCAAAAAGCTAAGTGTGAAACCGGAAAGTTATACGGTATATCTATTATCAGTGCTAATCCTTAATACCAGCCTGATGCTGCCCTTTGCCCAGGCAAAGTGGGGTGATGAGGGTGCGGCAACCGTGCTGTTATTTGATGTCTGCAATGTTGTGATGATATTTACTTTCAGTTACTGGGTCGCTATGAGATATGGTAATGCTCGTCGTGGCAGAGTGCCTTTTGGCAGGATTTTGCGTTTACCGCCTTTGTGGGGTATCTTGCTGGGCATTGCTTTTAATATTAGCAAAATTCCGGTACCTGGATTTGTTGCAGAATTATCTGTGATTGCCAAAGGCGGATTGATTGTATTGATGATGACCTCCCTGGGTATATTTTTTGAACTAAAGATAAAGCACTTTGGATTAGTTGCAGGAGCAGTATTACAACGGAGTATCGGCGGCATAATGATAGGTGTTTTGCTCACCTGGATTCTGGGAGTGCAGGGTACTGGCCGCGAGATCATCATTTTCACGGCAGCAGCACCGGTGGGATTTAATACTCTTGTGCTCTCGGAACTGGAGGATCTGGATAATGTCCTGGCAGCGGAGATAGTGACAACTGCGACCCTCCTGGCAGTGATAATCCTCCCGATTGTTTTGATATTAATGTAATATCAGGAAATAAATTCAACATAATCGTACTACTTGGTTCTTGACAGCGTACAAAGGATAAGGAAATTGCCATTATGAAAATGAGATTTGGCAAAAAACCCGATTTCCGGGGAGCTTTATATTTATTACTCCTGCTGGTGCTCTTTTTATCTGGAGAGGAAGTAGAGAATAAAGAGTATACTGCAGATTCCCTGAGGATAGAAAGCGGTGACAGCCTTGGAGCAGAAAGTGGCGCTATTGCACTGGATTCACTCTTTTATTCAGCAGATTCCGGAGCATACAGCACTAAGGAAGAGATCATCAGCTTAATGGGCAATGCCATGATAAATTATCACAATTCCAGCATTACTGCAGATACTATCACGGTGCTTCTAAAAGAAAACCAGGCTTTCACGTTTGGAGAATCCATACTCAGGGATTCAGATCAGATAGCCCTGGGCGAAGAGATATATTATGATCTAAAATCGCAATGGGGTCTGATTTTTAAAGGGGCTACCAAATTTGACAAGGGCTATTATTACGGTGACGAGATACGGAAAATAGATAAAAAAATATATGATATAGATAGAGGTTTATTCACTACCTGTGATGCATTGCATCCGCATTTTTTTATCAAGACAGATAAAATGAGGATGTATCAGAATGATAAAGTAGTAGGCAAGCCGGTTCTGTTTTATGTGAACCAGATGCCCGTCTTTGCCCTGCCTTATGGGATATTTTCCATCAAGCGAGGTCGTCAAATGGGGATACTGGTGCCCTATCCAGGCTATAACAGCACAGATGGCAAGTATGTGAGAAACCTGGCATTTTATTATCCCTATGCGGAATATGCAGACGTGATACTGGGCGGCAATCTCTACGAAAAAACAGGCTGGGAATTATCACTCAATGCAGAATATATCCGGCGGTATCTATTGAATGGCAGTGCCCTGTTCCGGTTCAGAAAACGCCAATATACCCTCTATTCAAGCACCTATGAATGGTATCTGCGGATGCTGCATCATCAAAATATTGGCAGAGCGAGTAGTTTTGATGCCAATATCACCTATACCAGCTCGCAGAAAATCCTGGAAAATGAAGAAGATGAAAATTCTCGACTGGCTGAGGATGTCACTTCATCAATTTCATACAAAACCCCGCTTCTGGGTAGCACGTTTAGCTTGAGTGGCAGGCTGGTGGCAGATTTGATGGAAAAAACCGAGGTGCGCCGAAATGTACAGGGTGTGATTATTGATACTCTCACCTATAAGCTAAAAACGATAACTCTACCGGAATTCAGCTGGTCAAGACCCTCGCGACCGGTTTATGAATACTTCGTAAGAGACGGCAGCTCTATTGATAAAGATGCCTGGTTCAGCAAGTTCTCCGGCTCATATAATATCAAGGGTACATATAAAAGCGTGATCAAGGATTCTCTGGCA
Organism: uncultured Candidatus Cloacimonadota bacterium; assembly: GCA_964604155.1. Lineage (GTDB taxonomy): Bacteria > Cloacimonadota > Cloacimonadia > Cloacimonadales > TCS61 > Stygibacter. Next base: position 6,534 of record CAZRXY010000130.1, read on the forward strand.
GATTTCGCTGATTTATTCTGGAAAGAAAGTGTGGATAGCCTGGGGGCGATTAATAAGCATGATGCAGGTCTCAGGCAATCTACTTCCTTCAGCTATTCTAATAAATATAAAGGCTGGCTGAATTATTCCCAGTCTGCCTCATTCAACCTGGTCTGGATCGATGAAGATAAGCTGGGAGAGAAAGACCGCTGGGGAAATGACTGGAATTTGAATACATCAATGAATTTTAGTATGTATGGCATCAGCAATTTCAGTAGAGGTTACCTAAAGGCTGCGCGTCACATAATTTCACCAAAGATAAGCTATTCCTATCGTCCCGATTTCTCAAGAAATGAAAATTTTGGCAATCTCAGCGGATATTCCGTAGCTTCCGGCAAACGTCAGCAAAAAATGAGTTTGTCTCTAGGCAATAATTGGCAACTCAAATTGCGGGAAACCGAAAATCGCAAAGAAAAAAACATCAATGATTTCTTTAAATTATCCTCAAGTTTAAGTTATGATTTTGAGAATAAGATCACGGGCTATAATCTGGGCAGAGGCTTTGGCAGCCTCACTCATGGCTTAGACCTTAATCCCGAATCAATTAAACTGGCTATGATAGATCTCAGCATTGAGCCTTATGGCAATATCACGCAGGATGTTTATGACTGGGATTTTTCCGGCAGCGAAATATCAAAATGGGATTGGGGAGTAAGCAATTGGAACCTCACGGTAAATAGCAGGCTAAAAATAAGTGGCAATGCCGGATATATAGAATATTTTCCCATAGAAGAAAACCCCTTCACGAGTAATCAATTTCTCCTCACAGACAGCTTGAGCCTGGAAGAAGAAGATGAATTTACCACTCTGGAAGAACTGGAAGAACTCGCCAGAGAAGAAAACAGTTGGTCTATTAACCTGAATCACAGCTATAGATTAACCAAGAGCAGTTACGAAAATAATGATTATACAAGTAACCTCAAAGGCTCATTCAATGCCCAATTGACTAAAAACTGGAATTTTAGTTACAGTAATTATTATGATATTAATGATAAGAAAATGGTGAGCCAGAGTTTCACCCTGGTGAGAGAATTGCATTGCTGGCGCCTGGAATTCAGATATTCACGCCAGGAAAGCTGGTGGAATTATTCCTTTAAATTATTTAATATCAAATTGCCGGATTCGCTGCTCTTTAAAACCTCAGATAGCGGATAGGGCATGGATGGCTGATAAGAAAAAAAATCGTATTTTCTTTGACAATTCCAGCCAGCCAGGAATTGTTCACACCGTAAAAAAGAGAAAAAAGGAAGTATAATGGCATTTGTTCATTTGCATAACCATACGCAATACAGCTTGTTAGACGGAGCCTGCCGCGTAGATAAAATGGTGAAAAGAGCCAAAGCTCTCGGCATGGAAGCCGTAGCGATTACAGACCACGGTAATATGTTTGGTGCCATAGATTTTTATCTGAGCTGCCGAAGGGAAGGTATAAAACCTGTAATAGGGATAGAGGCATATATTATTCCGGGTGAATATGCCGATGCAGACAGCAAGAAGCAAACACGGCACCATCTGGTATTACTCGCCAAAAACCGCAAGGGCTATAAAAATCTATGCAAATTAAGCACTATTTCATTCAGAGAAGGATTCTATCATAAACCCAGGATAACAAAAAGTTTGCTGCGCGAGCACAGCGAAGGATTAATCTGCCTCTCCGCCTGCATAAAAGGCGAGATTCCTTCTTTGCTGCTAAATGATAAAAAAGAAGACGCTCTTAAGGCATTACAGGATTATAAAGATATCTTCGGAGATGATTTTTATCTGGAAATCCAGGATCATGGAATTGATAAAGAAAAAATTGTTATGCCACTATTAATTGAGCTGGCAAAAGAAACTGAAACCGAACTGGTGGTCACCAATGATTGCCACTACTTGCAGAAAGAAGATGCCGAAGCTCACGATATCTTGTTATGCATCCAAATGGGTAAAAATGAAGCTGATGAAAACCGCATGCGCTATTCTACAGACCAGCTTTACTTTAAAAATGAAAAAGAGATGCGTCTGCTGTTTCCCGATTTAGATTGTGCCTATGATAACACCCTGAAGATAGCCGCAAAGACCAATCTGGAACTAGATTATGATAATTTCTTGTTCCCCAGAATGGATATTCCAGTAGATTATGAAGATTCGGAAGAATACCTTAAATCCCTCTGCTACGACGCAGTGAATCGGCGATACAAAGAAATCACACCCGAAATCCAGAAACGGCTCGATTATGAATTACAGATTATTAGCAAGATGGGATTTAATGATTATTTCTTGATAGTGCGTGATTTTATTAATGCTGCCAGAAAAGAAGAAATACCCGTAGGTCCAGGCAGAGGCTCCGCTGCCGGCAGCATCGTGGCATATCTTTTGGAAATTACCCAGATAGACCCCCTCAAATATAATCTCCTCTTTGAACGCTTTCTCAATCTCAGCCGCGCCGAAATGCCCGATATTGATATCGATTTCGATTCCGAAGGCAGAGATAGAGTTATCGAATATGTCATAGAAAAATATGGCAGAGAAAGTGTCTGCCAGATTGTCACCTTCGGCACACTGGGAGCAAAAACTGTGGTCAGAGATGTAGGACGTGTTTTAGAAGTGCCAATCGCAGAAGTTAATAAAATCGCCAAATTGATCCCCGAAGAACTCAAAATGACACTCGAAAAGGCATATAATTCCAATGCAGACCTAAAAACGCTCATCGATAGCAGCGAAGTGTATAAACGCATTTTCCGCATCGGAAAAGTGCTCGAAGGATTGATCCGTCAAACGGGAATTCATGCCGCCGGTGTAGTGATCGCCCCCGGAGATTTAAGCAATTACGTGCCACTTTCACTGAGTACTCAAAAAGGTAATAACAGCAGAACTACACTCGTCCAATATGAAGGAAAATGGCTGGAACACCTAAAAATGCTCAAAATAGACTTTCTGGGCTTAAAAACATTGACCCTCATTAGAAAAACCCTGAAACTGATCGAAAAGAACCATAACGTTAAAATTGATCTGGAAAATATCAATCTTGATGATGAAAATACCTATGAATTATTATCAAAAGGTGAAACTGACGGCGTATTCCAATTGGAATCCGTGGGTATGAAAAAATATCTCAGAAAACTGAAACCAAACAGATTTGATGATATCATTGCCATGGTGGCATTATACAGACCAGGACCTATGCAATTCATAGATGACTATATAGAACGCAAGCACGGAAGACAGCAAATCGTTTACTTGCACCCGGTGATGGAAAAAACCCTTAAAGAAACTTATGGCATTCTGGTCTATCAGGAACAGGTGATGCAGGTCTCCAAAGACTTTGCTAATTTTGATAGCGCCACCGCTGGTGTATTGCGAAAGGCAATGAGCAAAAAGAAAGTAAAACAGATGGCGGAATTGTATGTAAAATTTGAAAAAGGAGCTCAAGCTAATGGCGTTAAACTGAATACTATTGAGCAGATCTGGAATGATTGTAAAAATTTTGCCGAATATGCCTTTAATAAAAGTCATGCTGCCTGCTATGCCTATATCGCCTATGAAACCGCCTTTCTAAAAGCTCATTATCCCGTGGAATTTATGGCTGCACTTATGTCTGAAGAAAAGGATGCCGCAAAACTGCCGAAACAGATTGAAGTGTGCGCCAGAATGGGCATCAAGGTGATCCCACCCAATGTAAATCTCAGCGAAGTGGATTTCTCCGTGAAAGATAAGACCATTCTCTATGGCTTAAAAGGTATAAAAAATGTGGGAGCTGCTGCCATGGCAAGACTGATAGAAGAACGGCAGGAAAATGGCAAATTCGATAGCCTCTGGGATTTTTGCGAACGGGTGGATGCTAAAACTGCCGGGAAAGCTGTGGTAGAAAGCCTGATCTCCGCCGGCGCAATGGATGATCTGGAGGGTAATAGAGCCCAGAAATATCACGTCGTGCAAAAAGCTATTGATTTTTCTACTTCACTTAACCAAGAAAAAATGGGGGGGCAGTTAACTTTGTTTGAAGATTTTGCCGAAGATGAAGAAGTCTGCGTGAAACCCCAATTGCCTGTTGTGGAAGAATGGGATTTTTCCACGAGATTGCAAAAAGAAAAGGAAGTCCTCGGCTTCTTCTGGTCCGGCCACCCACTTCAGAAATTTGAACACCTCATTAAAGCTGTGATTAATTATGAAGCAGCTTCATTTTCGCTTGAAAAAAATAATATCCCCGAACAGATTATCATGGCAGGTTTGGTGAATAGCATTAGTAAACGCACGAACCGCAAGGGAAAACCCTATGCTATTATCGGGCTGGAAGACCTCAGCGGAAAATTTGAAATCGGGCTTTTTAATGATAAATTTGATCTCTATTTCAATAAATTTAAACCAGGTATGGAACTTCTGATCGATGGTAGAAATAATTCTCTCGAAGATGGCAGCCTGAGAATCGTCCCAGACAGAATATATGACCTGGATAAATTCCCTACTAACCAGCAGAGCATCCTTAAGATCTCTATTGAACAGAACCTGCTGAATGAGGATTTTTGCCACTTAATAGAGAAATATACTGACACCCAAAAAATGACGAAATTAGAGCTTGTGATAGATACAAAAGATTTCAGTACGCTGATGTGTAAAACAAATCGCAAAATTAAGATAAACGAGGAATTACTCGGTCAATTACTAGAATTATCAAGCCAGCAACCTCGGCTGATTATCACTTAGGAGGAAAAGTGAAATTTATTATTATTGCAGGACTTTTATTATTCAGCAGTTTCCTGATGGGAAACCAATTGGGTATGTTTGTGGACAGCAACCGGTTTTATGCACCAGAAGATAATAACTTTCTGGAAATAAACTACGCAATTCCCTATCATGCCGTGGATTTCATCCAGGGCGAATTCGGCTACGAAGCAGAAATTTTTGTTGATATTGCCATAAAACTCCAGGATAAAAAAATATCCACCGATTCCTTTACCAATAAAATTATCCTCCGAGAACCAGGAAAAATATTCAGCTCAGAAGAATATCTTGATAAGATCACTCTAACTCTCCCACCCTATGATTTCACTGTCGAAGTAGAATTTATCGATATTCACACAGAAAAATCTTTCTTTTTCAACGAAGAATTTTCACCACTCTATAGCGATGGATTGGTGAGTGATCTGGAATTATCCTCATATTCCAAACCAGATACTACTGAGTATCTGGCAAAATTTCACCGTGACGGCACCCTGTATAAAGTGCAGCCAAATAAAACATTCCAAAAGGAAATGGGTTACCTGGAATTTTATCACCAGATGCAAAATCTTTTTGAAGATGACGAAGGCAATTATCAGCTTATTCAAAAGATTATTATTAAATCTGAAGACGCCCTCATAGATTCCTTTTATCATGATCTCACAGGAAATTTCAATGATATCATCACAATCCAGGGCAAAATTAATATCGCCAATTACGAAGAAGGATTCTATTCTCTGATCATTAAGTATCGTGATAAAATCACCTCTACCCATGATGAGATTGTAGATTATTTCTGCATAAATAAACAGAGCTCAGAAACAATCAGGCTTTTTGCCGACCTGGAAGAAGACCTCAAACTTGCCGCCTATTTCATGAACTCAAATGAAAAAAAAGAACTTGATAATCTTAGCGAAGAAGGTAAATCCAATTTTATTAATAAATTCTGGAACTCAAAAGACCCCAATCCCGCTACTAAAGAAAATGAATTCCTTTCGCAAGTGAAAGAAAGAATTCTCTACGCAAACCAGATGTTCTCTCACTTTAAACCGGGATGGACTACCGATATGGGAAGAATCTTTATTAAATTCGGTAATCCTTATGAAAAAAGAAAGCTTACTACTAATCTGGGAGAACATGAATATTCCGAATCCTCTGACTACTCCTATGATGAAAGAGCCTCAGCCTATTACTTTAATAAATACACTGTGAAAAATTATGAAATCTGGAAATACAGGATGAACCGTAACGCAAATTATATCTTTATCGATCTCATGACCAGCGGAGATTATAAATTGATCTATAGCTCAGATGATAACGATGGCGAAAATTCACTAACTGACTGGAAACGCTACCTCGGATACGATTTTGATGAAAGATTACTCGAATAATTTAAACGCGGAAGGCATCGGCAATATGCCGGACCTGCCACTTGTTAGCCTGATCTCGAGTCAGAAGAAGCACATCAAATCGAGTGAACCAGTCCGAATACTTCTTATTAAGCATCAGCCAATACTCCGCAGTGCGAATTATCCTCAGCTCTTTTATCCGATTTATGCTTTCTAATGCCGAATCAAAACCCTCTCGACGGTAACGCACCTCCACGAATACTATCTCCTTGTGCTCCCGATCATAAGCTATCAAATCTATCTCGCCTGACCGACTGTGAAAATTCCTTGCCAGAATTTTGTAACCCAGACTCTTGAGGTAGCGGCAACCTTTCTTTTCTGCCACATTCCCTTCCAGTTTTTTTAAATATTTACCCATATAGTAAAAAATAGCTTGACTTTCAAATAAAGGAAATAATATTTCAAAAAAAATATGGAGATTGATAGATGAAAAAATCCCTGTTAATCATATTTCTTTTGTTTTCAACAGTTTTGAATCTGTGGTGCATTCCCTATACATTGCAGGGTGATAAAATAAATATTCCCGATGCCTATATTTTACCTCATAAAATGGCGACCGTAGGAGTGGCTTTTGTCCCCGGTATCTCAAATTTCTCCGATGATGGCTCCAGCAAACCCTATCTTAACGTGGTCGCAAACGTTAATGTGGGACTTTTTGACCGCGGAGAAGTGGGATTTATCCTCAATGATTATGGCGTCCCCTATATGAATTTTAAGCTCCAGGTCCTTAAAGAAAAAAAGACTCTGCCCCAGATTTCCCTGGGTCTCACAAATGTCTTCTCCTCTGTCCATAACGAAAACTACCCAAATTTTACCGAGGGGCTGGTGGGAAGTAAGGATGATATGATAAAAAATTCACCTTACGCTATGGCTGCCAAAACCGCTATCCTCGTCTCTAATATCGTCGGTCTGGAATATATCGAGCTCTCTGGCTACCTCGGCTGGGGACTCAGAAGATTCAAGGGAGAAGGCTCAATTGCCCGCTATATGCAGGGCTTCTTCGCTGCCGTCGATCTCAAACCTACCCGCTTCCTGAGCCTGTATACAGAAATTGATGGCGAAAATCTTAATACCGGACTAAATATCTATTCACGCCATTTCACATATCAATTCACTGCCTTCAGAATTGAAGAAGCCCTTAAATATGTCCTCGATCAGGGTAGCATTAATCTCGGGCTCAATATTATCTATACTATGGATAATTTCTCCGACCAGAAAATAAGTGACAGACAGGATTATTACAGCTACTATAAAACTATCTCTCCACTCATCGAACGCCGCGTTATCGTGGAAAATGTCCTGCCCGTAGAAGATGATTCCAGATATGAAGAATTGCCCATGTTTGACGAATTGCAAAACCTGAAAAGAAAAAGACAGGAAATGGAAAATGAATTGGTTAGACTGAAAAATATCCTTGAAGATGAATAGATGAAAACCAGAATTATTATTATAATCTCACTCTTTACTATACTTAGCCAGCTCTTGACGGCAAAACAGGCTTCAATCTCTGAATTGCTGGAACAAATCAGACGCGAATCCTATGACCTGGCTCTACTGGAAGATGAAGTCGAGCACTATAGAGCACTTCTCAATAAACAAGAACAAATAAAAAAATTATATCAGCAAAAAAGACTTAACTCCGTCCGCGAAATGTTCGAAACTGATCTCGAAGCACTTGATGCCCTGTTTGCAGCAGAAGATACCGAACGAGCTGTCCAGAAAATTTGGGAGATTAACCGCATATATAAAGGGATTAATGAGCTTGATATCAAAGATTATTTCCCCGAACAGCGGATGCTCTATTACGAAGCACGACTGCACGTGATTGATGGTAATTATAACCGCGCCAAACGTATCCTGGAACCTATGCTTATTGATAATATCGATCAGCAGTACAGAAACGATATCGTGCTGCTTCTCGAAGAAATTTATTTTCATACTAAAAACTTTAATGATCTTATCGCTGTGTTTCCGGTTTACAGAGGCATTAATTCTCCACGCCAGCGCTGGTGGCTCGGGCAGGCTCTTTATAATACAGATAGATTGAGCGAAGCCGCTACCGTTTTTAACCGATTGGAAGGTGATGCCGAATATGACCTGCGAGCCAGATGTATGTCTGCACTCATCAAATATCAATATAACCAGCCCGCACAGGCAATCAACGACCTGGTTAATCTTAAATTTCGCTCTTCTACTTCTAACCCGCATTATAATTTTATTAACCTCTCGCTTGCCAGATTGTATGCCATCACCGCTAATAGAGAGGAAGCTATCAATCTCTATGACCAGTATGTGCAGCTCCAAAAAGATGTCCCTGATGATATCCTCTATGAAATAGCTACACTTTACAGGAATTTTGGAGAATACTCCCAGGCAATATATTACTATGATCTCATCACAAAAAAACAATCCGGCAGCAACTATTACATTGCTGCCGTCTATTTCACTGCTATCACTGAGCAAGACCGAGGTAATCATGATAAAGCAAGAGGTTATCTTGCTGAGATCATTGATAGAAACAAATCTATTATGCAGGCTGTTAATCAGAAATACAGCCTCATGGAAAACTATGCCGGACACCTCCATAATTTGATAGCTCAAAATCTCACTCCCGAAAGAAGACGGCAAATAGATGACCAGCTAAATAATCTGGAAAACCAATTTCAAAGTAACCGCGATGAGATAGATTCCCTCACCCGCGGCCTGCAAAGCAACAGACTTTTATATCTCAGATTGCTCGAAGATGAATATTTTGCCCACACTATCACGCTGGCAAATTATGAAGCCTTTGTCCGATATGCACGTAACCCCATGCTCAAAAGATTGCCACCTGTAAAAAACTATGAATTCTCCCAGACTGATTCCTCGTTTATCTATCTTCAGATCATCGATTATCTGGATGAACTTAAAGATAAATCTTCCGAAATTTACAGACTGGCTAAATTTATGTCCGAACAAAAAATCTCACAGGTTTACTATAGAGATGTCTGGTTCGAAATCAGCGATCTGGGCACAGATTATAACCTGCCCCCAATCATTGAACTGGCAGAATACGCCGATTCGCTGATCACACAAAATCTAAATACTATTGCCGACCTGGAAAACTGGGCTTTCAAAAAAAATCTCTCTGATCAGCAAAAAAAACTGGCTGAAGAAAAAATTAAATCCATCGAAACTAATAATAAGATTCTCGAAGATGAAGAACATTCTTTCATTAATCAATTCTCAGATTTAATCACTCCAATTCTATCCCTCAAAGTTGAACAATTTGCCGCCAGCCAGAATGATATCCGAAATCATTATATAGAAACTATCACCTCACTCGTGGAAGACCTTACCACCGAAAACCAGATGTATGAAAATACTATTATTGATATTCTGTTCCGAAGATCAAAAATGCTGGACCAGGAATTTACAGACTACAGGAAAAAGATCACAAATGAAAATAATTAAAAAACTTCTTCTTTTTACCCTCCTGCTCAGCTTCGCCGCAGGCTTTGCGCAGGATGTAGATGCTCAAGTAAACCTGCAATATTTAAGTAAAATTGAATACAAAAGAGAAGTGTATAACCGGATACTGCAAACTATTAGAGATAACCCCGATGCTGATGAACTCGATAAATTATACTTTAATCTGGCAGAACTCAGCACCGAGATAGACCGCAATGATCCTCAAAAAATTGCCTCTTTCTTCAGGCAAGTGCTGCAATATAACAGAGATTTTTCCTATAAAGATATTGTCCTCTATAATATTGGCTACTATAGCTGCAAAGCCAGCGTTCTCCAAAACGGGCAGGCAAGGCAAAGAATAGGCACAAATCTCTCTGAAGTGCCGGACTCACTGCGATACAGCGAAGCTCTCTTCGAAACTTCTATCAGGAATTATAAAAGATTGCTCGAAGAACATCCTCTCTCCACGTATTATCACGAAACTGCCTGGAGACTCGCAGAAATCTACCACGAAATTGGTATGGAAAATTCCAGCAGGCTAACCTGGCTGAGAGCTATAGATTATTATGATATCGCCCTCCTTCATAAAAATTCCCGGTTCTATTATCATTCTCTCTCCGGAAAAGCCTGGGCTTTTTTTGCCCTGCAGGAATATGAAAAAGCACTTGATCTGGAATTCCTGCTGCTCAATAAATTAGATAGTATACCAGATTTCCCGGATGACCAGATTCTCATCAGCGAAGCGGTCGATAATATCGCCTGGACATTTTCCTCCGACCAAAACCTGGATTTTGAAAATTCAAATGCCGCTATGGCACGGCTGCAACTAAGACTTAGAAAACTCAATAATCCCCTGCACCAAAAACTGGTGCTCTTTTCCGTCGCTCAACAATTGATTAATAAAGATGAACCCCAGGCTGCTCTTGATTTCTATGATGTTATCAAAGAACTCTACCCCATCGTACCCGAAACTCCGCTCATTATTCGCTCCCAAATTGCTATATTTCGTAAATACCCCTCTCTCGCCGGTAGTAACCAGGACGCAGCTTACAGAATTAATGAATTGAAAAATCTGATTATTACTACCTTTAATCCCGCCTCGGAGTGGTTCAAAAAAAATAATAATAACGATATCACTGCCTCCGTTAATTTTATCACCGAAATTATGGAAGCACATGAACCCGCAATTTTTAATAGATTCCTCGCTGAACCCAATAAAGATAATTACCTTAGCTACCGCAGTATGGTTATTGATTTCAGCGGATTTAAAGATTTCTTAAACAACCAGGCAATACAAAAACTCACCCTCTTTAATAAAAACCTGGTGTATATGAGCCAGAGACTTGCCCAGGGTAATAATGAACCGGAAGCATATATTTTCGCGATAAAAGACCTGGAAAGTTATAATGAATTCTACCCCGATCACCCTGAAAAACTGGGTTTTGAAAAAAATATCTTCTTCTGCTACGAAAAATTATATGATATCAGCCAGAAAGATACCCTCGCCTGGCAATCTGCCGCTCTGGAAAAGGCAGATTCTCTTTATATTGCCGCCTCTCACAGGTATCAGGAAATTTTACAAAATGATTCAGAAGGGGAATCTCACCAAAATGAACTTGCTCGCGTTATTTTTAAAAGAGCAGAATTGCTCCTGAACCGACAGGAATTTGCCGCCGCTTATGATGATTATCTCGCTGTCTCAAAACTGAAAGCTGATAATGAACTGATCTCCGATGCCCTTAGACGCTCTGCTGAAATTGCCCTCATCAATGATGATTTTGATAATGCTGAAGAACTACTCCGCCAAGCCATGAATTTCACCACCGGATTCGCCCAGTCAGATGTCTATAATAATATCATTGCCACTATCAGACAAAAATCAAATAGCCTCATTAACCAAAAAAAATACAACCAGGCTGCTGATGAATTCCTCAGACTCTCTCATGAACTTAGCGATAACCCCCAGCAAAGCCAGAAATTTATCTCTCAGGCTATCAGTATATACGAAGAACTGGGGCAAGATGAAAAAGTGAGAAAATTACTCGATGAAATTGCCTCTTTAGAAAACCTTAACCAGTCCGTAGCTATTTATCAGAATACCTGGCAGGATGCCGATATTTTGGAAGATTATACCCGCGCCATAACCCTCAGAGAGGATTTTATCGATAAATATTACGGCACAAATGAAGCATTCAGGGCTAAACTTCAGATTATTGATATCTATGAAAATAAATTGCTGCAAAAAGAAAAGGCTGCTCAGCTTTTTCTCTCACTTTATAAAGATAGCTCAAAATTTGACCTGGGCAGAGAACGACCAGAAAATATCTTTCTTAATGCCCTCAGAATTTATCAAGACCTTGGTGATAACCAGAAATGCACCCAACTCACTACGGAATTTGCCGAAAAATATCCTGATTATTCTCTGATCGATCTTAATCTTACCTATAGCGATACTGACGACTTTAGCACAAGTATCAGAAAACTTAAAAAACTTAAAAATAATATTAAACTGCTCTTTGCCCAGGAAGATTATGTGTCACTTCGCCAGGATATAGAAGAATTCAGACATATCGCTGCTGCACTCAATGTAGATTCTCTCAAAATCGATCTCTCTGAAGATAACCTGCTACTCGATAAATTGATGGAATATGCAGACTTTCATAAAAACCTTAAAAACTCTATCAGTAATATCGAAAATACCTTTTTACTCAAAAAACCTCAGGACCTTATTCCCATCACGGCTGATACTCGCTGGAAAGAAGATCTAACCGATGGAGAAAACCTGGTGGGAAAACTTCTCAACCAATGCGATGATTATAGAAATGATATCTTGCTCATATTGCAGCAGGGCGAAAAATTTAATCTCGATTCTCCCGATTATACTCACGCTATCTGGGCTGTCGCCGCTGCCTATGACCATGCCTATGAAGCTGTTGATCAACAAGTTAGAAATTTTGTGGTGAAATCTCAACAGCTAAATAGACCAGAACTCGAAGATAATAATTATCTCCAAAGTGAATTAAAAAGAAGAATTATTGCCGAAGGTAAGGGATATTCTTTCCAGTTCCAATTGCAGGCTGCCAGATTCTATCAAAACCTGCTCTTCCAATTCTATGATAATAGCAATTATTCCGACCTCTGGACAAGAAAATCCCTCTCAAGACTAAATGAATGGTCTATCAGAGATGCCGGCGGTGCACTCGTCAGACTCGATGAAAAAATGCTCATTGCCGAAGAATCCTATGCCTCCGAAGAAATCGAAAGACAATATAACGAGATTTTCATCGAATACCAAAACCGCTCATATAGCTCTGCCCAAGTGAAATTCTCAAGCTTCGCCTCTTCCTATCTCGGGAATAATCTCGCCTATAATGCACTCTATTTCGCCGGCGAATGCTTCTATAATATGGGACAATTTACCAAAGCTGTCGAAATATTTGAACAGGTGCTTGATTTTGGCAGAGAAAAAACTCCCGATGCACTGCTCAGACTGGGTCACTGTTATAATTCCACCGGAAATAAAAAGAAAGCTTATGCCTTCTGGGACAGGCTCATTGATGAATTCCCCAATCATTACCTCACCGATATTGTTAAGCTCACTTATTCTAATATCAAACAGCAGGAAGCCGAACACATAGCCCAAACCAGCTCCTCCACTAAAAAAGAACGCAATGTTACCCTTAAATACAGAAAGCATGTTCAAGACTTCCAGCAAGGTAAGTATAAGGCTGCCAGAAAAGGATTTGAATCCATCTTCAATAGATACCCGGAGCACCCCCTTGCCTACGGTAGTATCTTTATGGCTGCCGAATCCTTCTTCTTCGATGGCTTCTATAAAGAAGCAAATTCACTATATTCCGATATCCTGAACCTTGAAGGAAATAAATATATCAATGCTCTCTACAGACTTGGCCAAAGTGCCGAGAAATTTAACGATTTCTCTTTGCGTGACCAATACTGGCAACAGATTGTGGATGATTATCCCGATCACTACCTGGCAAACCTCATTTCAGGCGGAGAATCCGCGATCAAAGCAGAAAGAACTATCTCTCAGCCCGTAACTACGGTACGTAAATCTGTTCCGCAATCCGCAATCCGCACCGATGATGCACAATACCATTACAAAAAAGCCTTAATGAACTTTAAATATGATAATTTCCCCGAGGCGATCTCCGCTTTCGAAGATTTTCTTTCAGTATATCCCAATCACAGATTGGCTTATAACGCTAAATTCCTGTATGCACAAGCCGCTCAAAAACTTGATCTCCACGAAAAAGCCCTCGAAATATTTAATAACCTGCTGCCACAGGCTCAGGCAAATAGACCACAAGTCCTCCTGTATATCGCAGAATCTCAGCTCGCTCTTAATAATATTACCGCTGCCAGAAATACGCTGGATGAAATTGTCACTACCTATGCCGGTACCTTCAATGCCGCACAAGCTTATAATATGATAAATAAATTACCTGAGGTTAATGAAAATGAATAAATTAAAGCATAGCCTTATAATTATCCTTATCCTTTGTTCAACATCGCTCCTTGCCCAGAATATTGACAGTGCCACTACTTCAGACTCTCCACAAATCACACAAATTAAACCCGATAACAAACTGAACTCTTTCTCAAGACCCAGACACCACGCCTTCTTACCCCGAAAATCTACGGTTATCTCGCTCGAAAGATTCCAGGAAAATATCGATCTTGATGAAAAACTTAAAAAATCCAACGAAATGTTGTACTAAGTGATATCATGAAATATCTCATTTCTCTCCTCATCTTTACTACTCTTGCCCATCTGGGAGCTGCCGTCTCTGATTATGAAACCGAATTCGGCTTCCCTCTCGATAAACCCCGCTACAGCCAGTATCACTACCTCAGACAATTACTCTCTATTGAGCAGGACCCGCAAATTATCACCTTTAAACCTGAACCTCCATCTCAACCCGATATAAATCTTATCGAATCCGGCATAGATACCGTGCTCGATAATTATCCTCTTTCAGATTCCACGATGGTCGTTGATACGGATGCTCTTAATGATCTTGATCTTTTCACCAGCCTTATTCTAAATAGCAGCCTGAATTCCTTGCAGACAAAAACAGATATAGAAAATGATTTTAGCTTCAAAGTAGCTGAACCCGCTGATTATAATCTCTACATAAAAATGGATATCCCACCGCTTAATCCTAAAAATGAAACTGAAATCGAGTTTGTCCCCGTTACTGAACACTCACGCATACAGCTTGCTCTCATCACTCCACACCTCCAGAACCTCAGCTACCAGATTGATCATATCTTTGAAAATGAAAATATGATCATTCCCCAAAGCGGGAAGATAGATTTTGTTATCACTATTGAACCGCAAGGGGTCACTGCCGTAGAACCCAGATTCTTTCAGGACTCACGCTTCTCAAACAGCTTTATCTCTAAATGCCGCGATACTATCAGCCGCTGGCAGATTTCTTCACCCGTAAAAGTCCAGTACCTGCTTTCACGTAATTATCTCGCCAGACACTGATGCTCTATTATGATGTTGTCCTGCCCTTAGCAATTAATCAGCTTTTTACCTATTCATCAGATAAAATAATCAATCCCGGTGTCCGCGTTGTTGTGAAATTGAATAAAGTCCATTATACCGGTATCGTCTGGCAGGCTACTACCGATTTGTCTCCACGCATTAAATATCTGCCCATCATCGAAATTATTGATGATTCACCCCTTATACCCGAATCTGTACGCAAACTCGCACAATGGCTTAGTGATTATTATCTCACGCCTCTCGGCTCAGCTCTCTTCGCTATGCTCCCCAAAGCTCTCGATGTGGTTATTCAAATCGAGATCAGACTCAGCGAAAATAAGGATACTTCTTCTCTGGACAATTATTCCACTAGTATTCTTAAATACCTGGATGATACTATCTGGATGCCCGTGAATAAAATCAAAGATATCTATAAAGGTCATCGCTTCTTTTATCTTATTGAACAACTCGAAAACCTCGGATTTATTGAAATTAAACGTAGCTTCGATAAAAAAATTAAAAAGAAAATTGCAAATTTTATCGTCAAAAATGAGATTGCTTCTACCCCACAACTTACCGAAAAACAGCAAAAGCTCTACGACTTTATCTGTACGAACAGCAGCGAATTCCCACTCAGTAAGGTCGCTGCCTCTTATTCCTATAGCCTGGTGAAAGCGCTCACCCAAAAAAAACTGATCTCTATTGTCCCCAAAGAAGTGCTGCCCATAGATAACCTCTTCCCCGATACCAGAACTCCACAAAATATAGAGCCCTCACAGGAGCAGATTAATGCCATTGCTGCTATCAAGGCTGCACTCGATGATAATAAATTCAAAACTTTCCTGCTCTATGGCATCACAGGCAGTGGTAAAACGGAAGTGTATATCCGCTCTATCAGTAAAACACTTGACGAAGGTAAAACAGCCCTCATGCTGGTACCCGAAATCTCGCTCACGCCACAAATGGTGGAACGCTTCTATAATGCCTTCGGCGAAAATATCGCTATTCTCCATAGCCGACTTAATGACCGCCAACGCTGGCAACAGTGGCATAATATCCGCAAAGGTAAAAGCAGAATCGTCATCGGTGCACGTAGCGCTATTTTTGCCCCTCTGCAAAATATCGGTATTATTATTGTCGATGAAGAACATGAAAAAAGCTATAAACAGGAAAACTCTCCACGGTATCATGCCAGAGACCTCGCAGTTATGAGAGCTTCTCTGGAAAATAACGTTATTGTTCTCGGAAGCGCCACACCCTCTCTCGAAAGCTGGCATAATGCCTCTAAAGGTAAATATTCACTCATTAAGCTCACTAAACGCCCAGGCTCTTTCAATCTACCAAAAGTTAATATCATTGATATGAAAGATAACCCGGAAAAAAAAGGCTACTTCTCGGATACTCTCACCTTAAGCATTGCAGACCGCCTAAAAAAAAAACAGCAGGTCATCCTCTTCCAAAACAGAAGAGGACACTCTTCCTTTGTGCAGTGCATAAAATGCGGCGCCCTGCTCAAATGCCCAAATTGTAATATCAGCCTGAATTATCACTCCTTCTCTGATACTCTGCTGTGCCATTATTGCGGCATCGTTAAACAGGTGCCCCGAAAATGCCCCGATTGCGGCAGCTATCTCTTTAATTTCGGCGCCCCAGGCACTCAGCAGATCGAAGAACAGCTCAAAATCATCTTCCCACAAGCTCGTATCATGCGCATGGATTCAGATTCCACTTCCGGCTCAGATTGCTACCAAAACATGTTTGACCGGATGAAAGATAACTCTATCGATATCCTCCTGGGTACCCAGATGATCTCAAAAGGCCTCGATTTCCCCAACGTAACTCTCGTGGGCGTCGTCTCTGCCGACGTAGGCTTGAGCTTCCCCGATTTCCGCTCCGGCGAATTCACTTTCCAATTGCTCACCCAGGTGGCTGGACGCTCAGGACGCGGCAATATCGCCGGCGAAGTTATTATCCAAACATATAACCCCTCTCATTATGCTATCACATGTGCCATGAAGCAAGATTTCCCCGCATTTGCCGAAATTGAACTGGAAAATAGAAAAGCTCTAAACTACCCCCCTCATTTCCGCATTACCAGAATTCTGTTCTCTTCGGAAAAGGAAAAAATGCTCATCGATTTCCTGAAAAATAATGAACCGCTTTTCCATAAAATCAGATCAATATTCCCCAGAAATCTATTCTTCCTCATCGGACCCGCACCAGCACCACTCACACGCATTAATAAAAAATTCCGCTACCATATCTTCATTAAAGCAAAAAATAACCAGATTATCAATCAGGCCGTAAAACTCATACAAAAACACCTCAAATTACCAAACTCCATTAAACTAAACATCGATATAGACCCCCAGAATATGCTCTAAATACAAACCCCAATGTCACCAATCACTGAAAAGTGTACCAAAAAACTCCCGCTATCCCGAAATAAATCCCTTTTCAGAAAAATCTTCCCAATCCCCGAGCTAACCCCCCAGACCAATTCATCCAAAATTCCAAAGAATTTTCACCACAGACAGCTCGAACTACACGAACGAGAAGTAAAAGAAGATGCGAAGATGTGAAATTGTGAGTGGAACTTAACTGTGATGGTTTTGCTGGGAGCTACGATGTCCACGTCGTA
>CAZRXY010000131.1:0-8794 GCA_964604155.1 uncultured Candidatus Cloacimonadota bacterium
TATTCCGCTTGCCTCCGGCTGCGCTTCATAGAGGCAGCAAAATCTGAGATGAAGGAATCAAAGAGAAATGAATTTACACCAAAAAATAAGACTTGACTAATTAGAAGATAGAATTAAAGTTAACGAGTGGAATATTAAAGAAAAAAAGGAGTATATTATGGCTTTTAAAACAGGTAGAAAGTTTGGTAAGTATTGGGAAGATGTTAAACAACTGGATAAGTATATTCACGATCATGATTTTAACTCAACTTCAAAAACAGAAAAGAGTTTCGAAAATGGATTTGCTAATTCTTTGAAAGCATTGCAAGATAGATTTAATACTGAACTTGTAACTCAAGTTCATAGATCTGCAAGGGTTGGGAGTGTCCATTGTTTTGGAAAAAATCACCGTCCAGATATGACATATGTTGATATTGATAAACAAGATGATATCATTGCAATTGAGTTAAAAAAGATCAGCTATGCAGGTTTAAAAAGTGCTATTGGGCAAGGCTTGATCTATCGCATGAAATACCGTTTTGTTTTAATTGTTTTGATAATGTCGGATAAGTGTAAGGACACTTACCTTGAAATTGAGAATGGTCAAGATCAAAATCTGGAAGATATGTTGAAATATCTTGCAGAAGAAAACAACATTTTCACCTATATTGTGCCTGCATTTCCTGTAAAACCTGGAATAAGGAAAGTAATTAGTTTTTATGA
Source organism: uncultured Candidatus Cloacimonadota bacterium (assembly GCA_964604155.1). Classification (GTDB taxonomy): domain Bacteria; phylum Cloacimonadota; class Cloacimonadia; order Cloacimonadales; family TCS61; genus Stygibacter. The sequence continues at coordinate 703 of CAZRXY010000131.1, forward strand.
TGTGAATTTGTAATTATTATATGATGCTCAAGGACAGATATGCTTCTGACATTGGACATCATCTCAAATGCATGGAGTCAAAATGGAATATTTGGATGGCAAATTAATAAAGGAAGCTATTTTTCCTGTAGAGATCATTCCCCTTTATATAAAACAGAGAAATGAGTTTCAGGAAGATAAATATGGCAAAGACCAGACCAGTTTGCAGTGGAGATGGCTTTGCCAAGTCTGGAGGAAATTTGGGGGGATTTTGACTGGGAGGAGTGTACTTAGTGAACTTGGTTAACTTTGTTAACTGGGTTGACTATTTTGATGTGGTAATTTTTCTGGAATGGGGAGTCGCTGCGAGAGCAGGAAAAAAGGAGGAATTATGAGTGATCTAATATTACCTCATGGTGGCTATCGCAAGATGATGAGTTTTCAAATATCGCAGCTTGTTTATGATGTGACGGTTAGATTTTGTAAAAAATATATCGATAAACGCAGCAGGACCCATGATCAGATGGTTCAGGCAGCACGCAGCGGAGTACAGAATATAGCAGAGGGCTCAGAGGATTCGGGGACATCCAAAAAAATAGAATTGAAGCTCACCCAGGTTGCGCGGGGAAGTATGGAAGAACTAAAGCTTGATTATGAGGATTATCTACGGCAGCATAATTATGAAATCTGGGAGCGAAATGATCCACGACGCCAGGGAATCATCGACAGGAGATGCCAGACAGCAGAGGAGGTTTCTCAATGGGTAAAGCAAGCTTGTGAAAAAGCCTATGTTGAAAAAGGACACGACGTGGTAATACAGCATTTTGAGGAATATTCAGCAAATGCAGCCTTAGTATTAGTCCGGGTAGCCTGTTCACTTTTGGATACACATGTGAAGCGGCTGGCAGATGATTTTGTAAAACAGGGGGGATTTACCGAAAGAATGTATCGGGTGAGAAAGGAAAATCGTAATAAAAAGAATATAGATGAATAAACCAGATAGATATGCAGAAGGAAACTTATGAAGAAGATAAAAGACCTGCCAAAGAGTGAGAGACCAAGAGAGAAGCTGCTGGTAAAAGGTGCTGTGAATCTGAGCGATGAAGAACTGCTTACTGTTATTCTGGGTAAAGGCACCAGAAATATTGATGTATTGTCATTGGCAAAGAAGATCATCAAAGAAATTGATGATAAGGGATTAGAAATAACAGCAAATGATTTACAAAAGATTGAGGGGATGGGAGCGGCCAAATCTGCTTTGGTGGCAGCAGCATTTGAATTTGTGCGGCGCAGGATAAAGCCGGAAGGTGTGAGAATACAAAATCCGGAGGATGTATTGCCCCTGGTGCGGCACTATGCAGATAGAAGGCAGGAGCATTTTATTGTGGTTTCTTTGAATGGGGCACATGAAGTGATCAATGTAAGGGTAGTAACAAAGGGATTATTGAATAGAACCCAGGTGCATCCGCGGGAAGTCTTTGCTGAAGCAATAGCTGATCGTGCAGCAGCAGTGATACTGGCACATAATCATACGAGTACAAATCTTGAGCCAAGTGAAGATGATATTATGGTTACCGGTCGGCTTGTAGAGGCTGGCAAGATATTGGGGATCAAGGTGCTTGATCATCTGATATTTAATGAAAAGGGATTTAATAGTGTACTGTAATTATTTAGGGCTATAGATTTAAAAATGGTTCTAAGATGTGGACTTCGCGGCTTCCAGGCGAAGAGTTATGATGGCTATAATGCGATATCGCAGCACTCGCAGGTAGTTTAATTAGCGGTTAATCTGGCTTTTCATTGTGATAGTTCAATCTAAATAGTATATAGCATGGCAAGTTTTCAATATTTTTACGGAATAAAGGTGCACATATTCCTCAAATTTGTCAATTATTGGCTGGCATACCCCCGATTTTATAATTTTTGGTATTGTTAAATTATTCATATTATGTGAGATAACGATTGTTGTCAAAGTCAACCATTGCGAAGGTCTATCGACCATTCGCAAGGTTTTGGATGAGGGACTTTCTTCAAGCTAAGTTACCTTGTTAATGGTCTTTAGACCTTCGCAATGGTGACGACTAATTGTTTACTTGATCATTATTTCCACTTTTCGAATTAATTCCGGGGGTATGCCAGGTGTTTCGTTTTCACTTGACAGTGACTGATGGGGCAGATTTCTATCTCGGAAAAAAATTGAATGGAGATAGATTATGAGTGAAAACCGGATAGGAAAGCATCCGATTCTTTCCATCCCCTTCCGCCCTGAGATCACTTTTTACTGGAACGAACAGCGGCAGTCAGCGAAAAAGGACGAGATGATAGCTACCGCTCTAATAGCCAACGGAATCCGTGTATTTGGTCATCACCACAAAGATGGTTCTGCTTTAGGGATTTTCTGTGCGAATGGACAGTGTGCCAAGTGTACCGTGATAGCTAATGGTAAACCTGTAAAATCCTGTATGACAGCAGTGAAAGAGAATATGATCATTCACAGTCTTGAGGGTTTGCCGGTATTGCCTGAAGTGACAGGCGGGGTAGAATTACATGAAATAGAAGAAGTGAGTACAGATGTATTGATAATTGGTGGGGGACCTGCTGGATTATCGGCAGCGTTGCAATTGGCAAAATACGATATCAGCACAATACTTGTGGATGATAAGCAAGAGCTTGGGGGCAAGCTGGTCTTGCAAACTCATAAGTTTTTTGGTTCGGTGGAAGATTCTTATGCCGGCACCAGGGGCAATGATATAGGCAAGCTACTGGCAAAAGACGTGGAAGCCTGCTCAACCGTGATAACCTGGACAAACAGCACGGCGATATACGTATTTAATGATAAAAAGGTGGGAATTCTAAAAGGTGGAGAATACAAAATAGTCACTCCCAGATTAGTTTTAAACACCGCAGGTGCCAGAGAGAAATTCTTACGTTTTGCTGGCAACACATTAGGCGGCATTTATGGAGCTGGTGCCTTTCAGACATTAGTCAATCGTGATCTGGTGCGTCCCACCCGCAGGCTTTTCATAGTAGGTGGAGGCAATGTAGGTCTCATTGCCGGATATCATGCTTTACAGGCTGGCATAGAAGTGGTGGGGCTGGTGGAGGCACTATCTGTTTGCGGGGGCTACAAGGTTCATGCCGATAAATTGCAGAGACTGGGAGTGCCCATCTACACTTCGCATACAATTCTATCCGCCAATGGCACAGAAGAGGTGGAATCTATAACTATTAGTGCTATTGATGAAAATTTTGCTGCAATAGCGGGAACAGAAAGAACATTTAGCTGCGATACGATACTTATAGCCGTGGGACTTGAGCCGGTTAATGAATTCACTAAGTCGGCAGAGAAGGCAGGTATTCCGGTATTTTCGGCAGGTGATGCTTCAGAAATTGCCGAAGCTTCCTCTGCGATATTCAATGGCAAGATAGCGGGATTACAAGTTGCCCGTTTTCTGGGTACAGAGGCCCCGGAAATCCCGGATTCCTGGTATGAAAAAGCTGATATCCTTAAATCTCATCCCGGGAAGATCGTTTCTCCCTCCTATCTGGCGGAAGAACATGCTGCTCATGCGCAAAGGGAAGGAGTGATTCCCGTTATCCATTGCTGTCAGGAAATTCCCTGCAATCCCTGCAGCACTATCTGTCCCACAAATTCCATACATCTGCATAATGATCCCATAATGGGTATTCCATACTTTGAAGGCAAGTGCATTGGCTGTGGAGAATGTGTGCGGGTTTGTCCGGGGTTGGCTATCACGCTGGTAGATTATCGCCAGGATAAGAATTATCCGCTGGTAACTCTTCCCTACGAGGTAGGTAATCATCCTGTTCAAACAGGAACAAAAATCACTGCTGTGGATATCAATGGCGAAATACTGGGTATGATGGAAGTAGTGGCAATAAATAAAACACACAAATCAAAAACCCAATTGATCAAAATAAAAGCTGCTCACACAATAGCTAAACGAGTAGCCGGTATACAAATACAACCTGCAAGTGTCACTACCCCTCTGCCAGTAACTGTTATTCGGGATACGCTGAAGGATGATGCGATGGTCTGCCTTTGTGAGCGGGTTAGTGCTGGAGAAATCCGGACTCTTATCCGTAAGAATATCACAGACATGAATCAGATAAAAGCGATCACACGGGCAGGTATGGGTCCTTGCGGTGCAAAAACATGTGATAATCTGATACGCCAGATCATGCGGGAAGAGGGTGTGCCTCTGCAGAAGCTAACACCCAATACAAAACGTCCTTCCTATGTAGAGATACCATTAGGCGTTTTTGCGGGAATAGCGGAGGAAGATGATGGCAAGTAAAAATTATGATGTGATAATAATTGGCTGCGGATCTGTGGGATTGCCGGCAGCAAAAGCACTGGCAGAAAGTGATTTACGAGTGCTGGTGATAGATAGCTGTGCCTCGGTGGGACAGGAAAACTCCAAAAAGGCTATCGGTGGAATCCGCGCTACCCATTCTGATTATGGCAAGATAAAAATTGCCCAGCGATCCATTGATATTTTTTCGACAATGAAAGAGGAATATGGCTACGATATCGGCTGGATAAGTAATGGTTACAGCTTTCCTGCCTATAGCCAGAAAGATGAAAAAATGCTCAAGGACCTGATGAAAATACAACATTCCTATGGACTTAATATCAGATGGGTGAGCCCAAAGGAATACGATGAGCTGGTGCCTGGCATCAATCAGGATGGTCTGCTGGGAGCAAGCTATTCACCAGAAGACGGTTCTGCTTCTCCGCTTCTGGCAGCAAATGCCTATTATTTTATCTGTCAAAGCCTGAAAGTGGATTTTCACTTTTTAGAAACCGTTACTGCCCTTGATCTTAAAAAAGGGAAAGTAATTACAAATCTCACTGAATACCACACAAAGTTTATTGTTAATGCCGCAGGTAATAGTGCGGCAGAAATTGGTGAATTAGCCGGGATTTATCTGCCGGTGCAACCGGATTGTCATGAGGCTGCTATCTCTGAACCGGTAAAGAGATTCTTTGGTCCTATGGTAGTGGATATGCGGCCAGCAGAAGGGTCTAAGAACTACTATTTCTATCAAAATAACGAAGGGCAGGTTGTTTTTTGTATAACTCCGGATCCCCCTATTCTAGGTACGTGCAGCGAAAGCACTTCCCTCTTTTTTCCCCAAGTTGCCAAAAGAATGGTGGATCTATATCCGCGACTGGCAAACCTCAAGATCAGGAGAAGCTGGCGTGGACAATATCCAATGACGCCGGACGGATTCCCCATTGTGGGGTTTCCTCCCGGTTGTGAAAACTATTTCAATCTGGTGGGCATGTGCGGCCAGGGATTTATGCTGGGTCCGGGTTTAGGCGAACTTACCGCTCGTTGTCTTACTGCCAATAATAATGCAGATGATCGCCAGATACTTGCCAGTTTCGATATTGGGCGTGATTTTTCCGGGCTTGAGGCATTCAAATAACAAATGTTTTTTTTACAAAGTGGGTAACTATGAAAGTTCTGATACAGAATATTGCAGAATATGATCTTTTCCTGGTGAGAAAATTCATTGAACAGGTATTTGAAGAGCTGCAACTGGAATTGCGTTTAAAGGATTGCCGCACCGTTTTGCTGAAGCCAAATCTGCTGGGACCTTATGAGCCTGCTCGAGCAGTAACCACTCATCCTGTAATAGTAGAGGCTCTGATCATTAAATTACAGAACCTGAAGAAGGAAGTGTGGCTGGGCGATAGTCCCGGGGGCTCACTGCCGGTTAAGAGAATCTTTACCGTTACGGGTATGGAAGAATTGTGCCGGCGCTATTCAGTAAAACTTATCAATTTCAATACCGAAGGCATAGAAAGGCAATCCTGGCAAGGCAGAGAATATAATATCGCCAAGCCTTTTTTTCTGGCAGACGCAGTGATCAATCTTGCCAAATATAAAACTCATTCACTCATGTACTACACCGGCTGTATAAAGAATCTTTTCGGCTTGATACCGGGCTTAAAAAAATCTGATTATCACAAAAAATTCCCCACGTATCAAGAATTTAGTACCGTGATCAGCGATATATATTCTATCTCTCAAACACAAGTGAATTTAAATATCCTCGATGGCATTATCGGTATGGAAGGAGAAGGGCCCTCTGCTGGTAAACCTCGCAGTTTTGGCTTGCTTTTTGCCTCAGAAAGTGGCGCAGCACTGGACTGGCAGGCAGCTAAAATGATGGGTCTCAAAAAAAATCAGATGCAATACATCTATCAAGCGATGGCGAATGAAAATTTAACGCCGGAAGATATCTTGACAGGACGCAGGTGGCAGAATTTCAGCTTTGAAAAAGTAAAGATAAAAAAAGTTAGCCAATTGATAAATCTCATTCAGCATTCTCCAGGATTTTTGCAAAACGCCTTTAGGAAAGCTTATCAATACTATCCTGATTTTAATGATAATTGCGTGCTCTGCGGAGTGTGTCGTGATAGCTGCCCGGTGCAGGCAATCACTATTACCAGCGGCGATATTACTCCCGTTATAGACCTGGATACCTGCATTAAATGTATGTGCTGCCACGAATTATGCCCCCATCAGGCTGTTTTTATCCATAAAAGTTTTCTTGCCAGATTTCTTGTGAAATAACAACTTTGTCCCTGGAGGTATTTTTATGATCAAAATCAAATGGTTCGGTCACAGCTTCTGGCAGATCAAATCTGACGAGGCTGTTATAATTACAGACCCCTTTACGGATATTGGCTACAATATGAACATCTCCCCTACCGCAGATATCGTGCTTTCTTCACATGATCACTTTGATCATAACAACATCGAGCTGATTGCAGGAGACCCCATTGTCATCCGCAAACCAGGCAAATACTATGAAAAAGGCATCACGATTGAGATGTTTCCCACCTGGCATGATAAGCAAAAGGGTAAACAAAGAGGAAGCAACCTGTTAATGAAGTTTACAATTGAAAGTAAAAACTTTCTGCATTGTGGAGACCTGGGGCATATCCCGGATGAAAACATCATATCCAGTCTGGGCAAAATCGATGTGCTGCTTGTACCAGTAGGCGGAATTTTCACAATAGATGCCGCAGAAGCCCATCAATTGATTGATATCATAAAACCCGAGATCATATTCCCAATGCATTACAATACACCTGCCCTTAATTTTGATCTTGCTCCTTTACATGAATTTCTGGCTTTATTTCAGGATTATAAAAAATTCAAAGAAAATGAAATTGAACTTGAGGACAATTTCTTTGCGGCAGATCAACAGATCATCGTGATGAATTATGAATGATCAGAAGCCCGGGAAAAAATCCAGTATTATCACCATTTTAACCTGGATAGTAATAGTTACACTTCTCTATCTTATCTTCTGGGGTGGGCAATTCTCATTCAAAAATCTTGCCAGATCAAAGAGCCAGCATCAATATGCCCACTTTCGCAATGAAGAACAACGTCGGCAAAATCAGTTTGTTACCGAAGAAAACAATTCCATGGATTCTGATAAAAAAATCCAAAAAAAGAAAGCCGCTGAGATAGGCTACAAAGATAAGTACGAGAAAATTATAAAAAAAACTAATCAAACTCCTGATAACTGATAGTTATCTGATAATGCTGACCAGATATTAAGTAAAATAGTCATTTTTTTATGAGATAAAAAATCTTGCTAATTTCTACACTTAAGGAATGATTCTTGCTTCATAATACCCAAATAAGTATGAAGGCAGGTGAAATGAAGATTTGGTTATAATAATTATGGGGCAAGGATACTTGCCTTAAAGGTAAATTGATAAAGAAGAAAATTTCATTTAACAAGAAATCAAAGGAGAGTTTTTATGAAAAGATTTGTTTTTATAGTGATTGCAGTATGCCTTGTGTTTTCTTTGAATGCCAAAGAGACCAAAGTAGATTACGCGCAGTTGCAAAAAGAGGCAGTACCCAACGAAGCCCAACTAATCCCAGGTAATGATGTTAATCCTGAGCCTATCCCTGATACTCGGATAGATGTATTTATCGGCGATACCAATAGCACTCTCACCAGCTATCAGCATCCCATTAATTTCTATTACATGAATTCAATCAGCGAGACTATCTATTATGCCGAAGAGATGCAGGCACAGGGCGTTTATGGC
>CAZRXY010000132.1:0-10493 GCA_964604155.1 uncultured Candidatus Cloacimonadota bacterium
TTTTTTAGGGATGGTTCCAGTGAAATTGTATAACCCGCTTTTAGAACCTGGCTCAGACGAATGATATCTAATTTATGCTTCTTTATGTTTTTACTATCAATCTTCTCGCCCTTTTCCTGGCGAATAGACAGATCCATCCAGGCTTTTGCTTTTAATGGGATAAGACATTCCGCCGTAACAAAAGGTAAATCTTTTATCATAATTCTATTATTCATGATAAATTGATAATAATCGTCATTAAGAAGAATTGCTGATAAACTGGACAATTCTTCATCGGCAGGAATTGGAGTTAATACGCTTTCTTCAGGTAATGAGATTGATTCTATTTCTCGAGAAAAAAGTTCAATCATTTTGGGATAAGATTTGTCTTGAGGATTGCAGAATCTATAAAACTGTTTTTTACCTGTGCTTCTTTGCCAATTTTCGTATTTACCTTTTTTTAAGAATTTCCAAATTTCTTTCACGAAGTCGCTACTTATTGCCTCGATAATCAGAACAATATCAATATCTTGTGTTGCCCGGAAATCAAGACCGATATTATCCATAACATATTCACAGGCTGTGCCTCCTATTATAATGAATTGGTCAGTATAATCTATCAGAGCTTCTTTAAATTTATCAATTCCTCTAACCATTCATTTCCTCTTCAAGCATTTCTTCCAAGGCTTGCTCTACCCTTTCATCAGTTTTATCTTTTAAGCTCAAATATAGAGAATACTTATCTACTAAGTTCCCATTACCCCATAAGCCTGGAGGATAGCTCCAAACTTGAAGTTTTATATTGGATTCAGTTTGGATCGGTTCTATCAATTTTTTTACAGATTCATCTTTTTTTAATTTGAACCATTCTTCTTTGTATATCGCATATACAGGATTTTTGGCTGGTGCAATCATTGTATATTCTGATAAAGCAGTTAACCCTGCAATCTTAAATTCAAAATCCATAGGCTTATCCGAGATGAATAACTGTGTGACAATAGGATTTCTGCAATACTTTATTGCAGTAGTCCAGATAGATATCACTTCTTCATCTAAATAGAAATATTTATTTTTTCCAACTTTTTCAATTTTGCCTATACCAATATCTTCAAATTCCAAAAAAGCACGTCTGATACTTGATTTCGAATAATTGGTAATATGATTCAATTTATCTACATCATATTTACCATGGTCATTGTTATTTAGCAAATATAATAATATCGATTGTGCTGCTGGTCTTAATTCTCTTCTCTTTGAATAAGCATTCGAAAATCGCTCTCTCAGATCAATTCCCAGAACGGGGATATACAATTGTTTACCAGGTACAATGAACTGTATTTTGTGATCTATCAGCCGTCTTCTATTAAAGGAGTTTATGCCCCAAAGCAACAATATTATTTCTTTGTTTGAACTTTGCTGAAGCATATATATTTGTTTTTTATAGACTGCTGGAGTTATCTCTTTTTCATCCTTCGGATGGATCAGAAGATATTCTTTCTGATCAATGATAATATCATAAAAGCTGTAATTTTCTCTAAGAATATAAGGAAGGTGAAAATTATCTAGTTCTTTGAATTCTCTAATATCCACCTTGACCCCAAGAACAGTGTAAATATATCGAATACAATTCTCAATTAATTTTCCCATAAATCTACTCCTATGAACACATAATCATAATATTTGCACAAAATCACGTACGGTGCGTTCATGCAGATTACGTGATTTTTTGTCAACAAATACATGATGGGCAGCTTCATATTATTCTCGGAAGTAAAATGTACATTCCTAAAATATCCATTGGCAGCACCGGGTAAACAACCTTGAAGTGTGATCCACCCAATACCTTTCTAAATCGTTCATGAGCTTCAATCAGATGTTTGCTGCGTTCTTCTGCTACACTGGCAAAAGTTTTCTCTAATTCGGCCATAGCATCTAATTCATTTTCCAGAAAATGAGCTTGAGATTGCGGACTCATTCCCTCTTTAGGGTGAGAATTATCAAGAATTTCTTTACATTCCAATGGAGCTAAATAACTTCCGCTATTGGCACTGCCTTTATAACCCCAGAGCAGCATTTCTTCCGCCACAATCTGATTGGAACCGCTTTGTTCCGCAATTACATTTCTTACCCGGAATAGCAGAATAGTGGTTTTAATATCTACTGCATCTGTTTTTATCACAGAAGCGCGGGCTACAATTTTTTTCGCTTTCTCAGATAGTGATTCTGCCATCATGTATTGACAGAGCTGTTCCACAAATAGATGATTACGACCAAGATAAAGATATCCTTGCTGTGAAGGAGAATGGAAACAAACTGGAATTCGCTCTCCTTCGGGTAAAGTGCATCGGATAGATTCGGGTATATTAGTAGTAAATAGATGATACCCCTTTTTGTCTCTGGAAATCTGTGCTCCCAAAATATCCATAGTATTCTTCACAAATTCTTCTACTACCTCAGGATTTCCAATAGATTCATCAGCCTCAACAAGATCCTGCTCTATCTCCTGGGCTTTGATGGAATGCTGAGCAAAAATGCTTCGGGATATTTTTTCTCGATCCGCTGCTTTTCCATAAGCATTCGTTGCCTCGATCTCTCCCTGAGTAATCGGGTCAGTCTCTCCAAAATCCAATTCAAGCTGAAGGTTTCTTTGTACCTGTTTGGGATTGAGCAAAACTGCATGAAGTACAGTATCCATAATTGATTTACTATCCTCAGGGAAGGGAATAGAGATGCCAATGGATTTTTTTATCTCTCTCACTTTGCGCAATATCACCTTCAGCACTACTCCATCAATAGGATTGTCTTTACCATATAGCATGTAAGCTTTCACTATTTTAGAAGTCTGCCCAAAGCGATCTACACGCCCTTCTCTTTGTTCAAGTCTGTTAGGATTCCAGGGAAGATCGTAATGAAGAACTGCTGTGAAATAATCCTGGAGGTTTATGCCTTCACTCAGGCAATCAGTAGCAAATAGTACTCGCCTGGGGGTTTTACCCATTGCATCTATTCGCTGCTTCCGAACTTCGTCCGGGTCTTCACTGGTGATAACTTGTATATCGATTTTTTTAAAGGATTTTTCCAGTTCTAATCTGAGCAAATCGCCCAGATATTTGGCTGTAGGTATGTATCTACAGAAGATTACCGGATTGAATCCCTGCTCCAGCCAGTCTTTGATAATTTCCAATGTCCAGGCTGCTTTTCTATCATCCTGCAAGTTCATCATGCTTTCCAGATTATCCGCCAGGCTATTCATCCTGTTTATCTGCGAACGTGACCAATCTGCCTTCGACATCACTTGATCAGGCACAAAATCAAGATCTCCACTATAATCTTCATCAAGAATTGGGTTGGCATCATCCAATCCAATATCATATTCATAAGCTATATTGCTGATACGATTCCTTAGCATCATTATTCCCGCAGCCGGGCTGGACATTACTCCCCTCAATAATCCTAATGCTGTCCAATATTTTACTCTTTGCCCTTTTTCAATCCCCTTGTCTATCGCTGTAAGCTTATGGGCAAAATCTAAGGCATCAGCAAATAAAACCTGATACTTGTGTGTAAGTGTATAATCAAATTCACCCGGGTCTCGTATGGGAAATATCGTCTTCTGATCCATCCATGTCTCCACATCTGCTCGCTTTCGCTGAATGAAATGTTTGGCAATTTCTTGTCTCGCGCTAGGTGAAGCTTTGGGTAGATCAAGTTTTTCAAATTCAGGATACAGTAAACCTAAAATAGATTGGAATTCTTCCGGCTTTCCACTATGCGGTGTAGCTGTTAATAATAATAGATTTTGTTTGTCCTTTTTGGAAATATCTGATAGAAGATGATAACGTTGCTGCTGACTTCTGGTTACTCCACTGGGTCTTGCACAAGTATGAGCTTCATCTACAATAATCAATTCAGGACATTGCTCAATAAAGACCTGCCGTCTGTTATCGGATTTTATGAAATCAATGGATATCACCTGATAAGGATAATAATCATAAACACTGGTATCACCTTGAATTTCCCTGTCTAATCTAGCCTGTGTGTTCGATCTGATGATAACGGCATCAATATCAAACTTGTCCTTCAATTCCTGTTGCCACTGCTCACAAAGATGCGGCAGGCAAACTACAGCAAAGCGTTTGATTTCTCTGCGTTCAAGTAATTCTTTGACAATCAATAAAGCTTCAATTGTCTTTCCCACTCCAACGTCATCTGCAATAAGCAGCCGAACAGGATTCTGCTTTAATGCCATGATAAGTGGAACCATCTGGTAAGCACGGGGCCGAAATGATAGCTTGGCAAGTGAGCGAAATGGTCCAGCACCACTTCGGAATGATAAACGAGCCGCATCATACAATAGTTTCGCTGATGATATAGCACCTATATCCGATGTAGATGGATAGGGAAATTCTGCAGATTCTATCTTATCTTCCGGTAATCTTAAAGGCAGGTAGATGCCGGTTGTTTCTTCTTCTGAACCACCTAATGGTTTTATTCTCAATAAATCATCATTTTCTGATGGTTGCACTACCCATTCTCTACCTCGCGTTTTTACCAATGTTCCTGGACTATATTTCATTATCTTACCTTCTTAAAAATGTCGGGACGTTTTGATGTTATCTGCTCTAAGTCATCTAAGTAGTAATAAACAAAAACCTGATTTCCCCGATTGAGGATTGCGTCTCTAAGCTCTTTATCCTTTTCTCTGGTGGCAGGTCTGTCATGTGGAGTACCATCGCAGAAAACCCATACATCCGGCTCATAAAAGAAGTCTGGCTGTACATATATTCCATCTACTCTTTTCTGGGAAGAATCTGGCAGTCTAAGCCCGCTTTTATAAAGATATTCTAAAAACTTCTTTTCGGTATCGGATTTAGGATCAATGCCTTTCATCAAGGATTGGTATTTTTCCTCATAAGTAAAATTATCTCTGCTTGTTATCTCTACTTGGCAAACCTGTAATTTTTCTAAGGCATCTTTAATTTCAAAGCGATCAATTCTCTCATGATCTCGTTGGTTATAATAACTTAATAAATCCTCATAAGAAGCCGGATCGTCATATTCAAGATCATCATACCGTAATAATTCTATTGCTTCTTCTATTATTTTATTAAAGAGATTTTTGTCCTCTACAAACTGTGATAAAATACCAAGGCTACCCTCAGATGCTTCATAAATAAACATGTTCGGCTGGCTGGGATCTCCCATTAAGCTTACGCCAATCTCATTAGATTCCACCTGGAAATGTCTTTCAATAGCTAATTTTAAGGCATACTGCATCGTGATCACTCCTTCAGGCGATAATGCAAGAGCTTTCACCGGTTGAATATATAAAGCATCTGCTGTATCAGTCGTAAAAAGTTGTACTCTTCTTATTTCTTCATCAATATCTTTTTCATTTGATTTTTTCCACTGCCCTGATGTAAGTCCTATGGGAAAGCCTTCTTCTCTCGCTATTCTCCATTTAGTATTGATTTTGATTAACTGAGCAGCAGGAATGTACTGTAATTTTAGCAATTCGCTGTCACCGGATTTTATCTTAGCTGAAATTATTGTATCCATACCTCCGGGTACTGAGAAATAAGTCTCATATTCAAAGCCTGTTGAAAGCCTTTCTTCTTCTTCACACGAGATACGTTCTACTTCCTCTGATTTTGTCTCTGCCATTTCCAATAGATTTGCATAACATTTTCTGCTGTTAGCATTATCCAGAGAAACACCTGAAAAAGGACATATATCTGTATTATAATCTTCTCCTTCTAAGTAATATCCGCAATTAATACTTATCTTTGCATTCCGAATGCATTCATCAGTATCCTGCAAAACAAGCTGTACTATTCTGAACTTGGAACCATTATGATATATTATATTTCTTGGTCCAAATTCTCTGAGGGCAATAAAACGAGGTCGTGATATGAATTCTCCCGAATTACCTATCGGAATAAAAACTCTTAATGGTAATCGCGTAAAATTATATCCCGGTAAAATACCCTCAGCAGCTAGATATCGGTAAGGATAAAATTCAGATATCTCATTACTTCTTCCAGTTTGAGTATTTTTTAGTAATTCTAATTGACGTACCGCCTGGTGCATTTCTCTATTTGCATCTTTTATCTCTTTACTGCCCGTGGCAAAACGTCCTGATCTGATTTTTAACTGTGCTTTGTCTAACTGCTGAAGTGCTGATTTATATAGTTTACGCCATCTGAACAATGCTAAATCTAAATTCCTGCCAAAATTGCTTATCTGTAAATCTATCCAGGTGTCATTAAACCATCTCTGCTGTTTTAATTTCTCATTCCTGAAGTCTTCAATTACACGTGAAAAATCATTAGCTACCCTGATTATTGCTTGATCTGAAAGTCTTAGTGCTCCCTTTACATGATCAAAAATCGGAAGCTCTGGAAGTTTGTCTTTATCCACGATGTCTTCGATAGACCTATCAATATCCGTTAATTCAATTTCTGCAAAAATCAATGCGTTTATGTGCGTATGAATAAGTTCTTTATTACTAAGATCAATGTTGGGAGGCGCAACTGCTCCCGCAACCATATCACGTGAATTATTAAAATAATGCTTATCATGAGGAGAATATCCTGAGCAATAAGTAAAGATATATGCTGCCTGACCACTCCGACCTGCCCTTCCACTTCTTTGCGCATAATTCGCCGGATTTGGAGGAACATTTCTCATATGAACCACGTTCAAGCTGGCAATGTCTATTCCAAGCTCCATTGTTGGAGAGCAAAATAATACGCTGATCTCACCTTTTCTAAATTTTTCCTCTCGATCCTTTCTATCTTCATTTCCTATCTGTCCTGTATGTTCCCTGGCTTTGTATAACTTTAGTTTCTGAAAATCAGTCTTATAAACTCCCTGAAAAAAGCTGTTGGGTTTTGTTTTCACCGTCTTATATGATCTATTCTTCACTTCATCTGCGATCATATCACTTTCATTGCCTAATCTCCATAATATTTGATCAATATTTAACTGATATACATTTGTTTCCTCCCCATTCCTGTTCTGAGCAGGATATGCCTTTAACCAGCCTGCATCACACAGCAAGCCTAATAGAGGCTTTATCATTCCAATGTATTCATTCTTATCTAAAGAACAGGTAGAAATATTCTTTATCTCATCATTCAAATATTTCCCTAAAGCACTCCGGGTTCCAATACTGGCAGTGTACCTATAAGTACGTTCTTTTATTGTTTCATATCTTAGAAAATAAGGCTCAGGTATTTTTTCCTTCGTATCAAAATTCCACTCAGGTCTTAGTTTCTCATTAAGTATTTTGCGTTTCTTTTTGATCTTATCACTATTTAAATACTCTTCACTGTGAATTGCATACTTTCTGCGAAAATAGTCAAGTATCTGATAAATTATAGCTTTCCTTTGCTCTACTCCCATATCACAAAAGTAAGGTACCTGCTTCCAGTGGTTTTCTAATGAACACGCTTCATCAATGTATTTGTAATCGATTTCCAATAACGCACATTGTTCAAGATTAGGTAATACTACTCTCCAACTCCATCGTAGATCATATAAAGCTCTATATGTGATATAGTCCTGCAAAGCATCTTCATTGTTCGCTTTTTGGCTGGGAAATTCAGATGGATTGATGGCATATTCTTCCTGCCTCAAATTTAGAGCTTTTGTGATCTCAATAGATAAATTTGAGTGATCTAATTGGTGTTCTGGATTATTGATGAGTGCCCAGTATATAGCTGATCGCAAGCGGACAACCCGTAAGAAATCGTTAAAATGTCCGGATTGTAATGAGGCATCCTGCCTATTGTCTGTGAAACTTAGAA
Organism: uncultured Candidatus Cloacimonadota bacterium; assembly: GCA_964604155.1. Lineage (GTDB taxonomy): Bacteria > Cloacimonadota > Cloacimonadia > Cloacimonadales > TCS61 > Stygibacter. Next base: position 7,791 of record CAZRXY010000132.1, read on the forward strand.
CCTTCTGGTCTTCTGTTTTGTAACCGATTTCCCCCAATTTCTTTAAAATAGAAAATGTAGTTATCGTTGTTGATGTACTACGCCCCTCACTGCCTAACTTAGTTAGCTTTCTAAATTCACTTGTTTTGGTGTCAAAAATCGAGCCACTTGTAGGATCAAATAATAACTTTGTTCTCATAAACCAGCCGGTGTATTTTTTTCTTTCTGAAAATGAATAATTTCCATATTCATCATAATATATCCTCTGAGGAAATCTTTCCCTATACGTCCCTATTGGACCGATAAATCCCGATTTGGCATACTTAATCCAGGCATCCGGTAAATTTTCCATGTCACGCTCAGGATCCCAAACGTTTTCATCAGGTATTATATATCCTGCAGATTTTTCCTCATCCTCTTCATCAGCAAGTTCTCTAAATTCCCGTGGTATTAGTTTTTGTGAGCCTTCAAGTGTTTTTACGCAGATAAATTCATATCCAGAACTGCGACTAAATACTACTGGAAATAATGGTTTTTTATCATCATCCTTTCCCTTGTAAACTCCTGCTTCCAAGGTTATTATCTGTTTTTCATCTTTATCCAATGTGATATATACCGATCCAGTTTGAGAAATGAACTGATGAAGCTTAAAGGGTAAAAGTGGGAAATCACTATTTCTCGCTCTTTCGATATTTATATTAGATATCCACTGCAATATCTCGCTCATCCTGCTAGCACATATCTGCTCTTCAAACCCACTGTAATTCGCTAATTCTTTAGAAATCTCGCTAAATGTATATGGCTTATTCCGTACTAAAACACCATTGTTATCTGCCAAAGCTATACTTCTTTCTAACCATTTACTCAGGGGATGTTGCATCAAGTTTTCTTCAGAATCATTGACATTAATCTGTGATTTTAAAGAATAACTTATCTCATCTTTTGTGGGTAACTGTGCTTCAGGACATATTGATGTCGTAAGGGTTTCATTCACTATCTGATCTTGATGAAAGCGAGTGCCAAACATAATTGATGCAACTTCTGCTACTTTTTCTTTTTGCTCCTTTATTGTACCACCCGATATCATAGTGGCTGAAGTACCAATGCAAATCACTTTACTTACTGATTTTGCTTTTATTCTTCTGATTAATATTGCAACATCTGAACCCTGGCGACCTCTATAGGTATGAAGTTCATCGAATACTATATAGCAAAGGTTTGCAAAAATTGAAGTACGTAGATTCTTTTCTTTAGACCTTGTTAGTATTAATTCAAGCATCATATAGTTAGTAAGCAGTATATCAGGTGGATTGCTCTTAATTTTCTCTCTGTCCTCAGTAGATTCCTGCCCTGTATATTGCCCAAAAGAAATCGGAAATGCTTTTCCTGTTTTTTCGTAATTATCTTTGAACTTAGTAAGCTCCTTGGTTTGAGAATTTATTAAGGCATTCATCGGATAAACTATAACTGCATTTATCCCAGGCTTTTTTTCTGCTGAAAACAAATGATTAAAGATAGTACCTATATAGGTTAGTGACTTGCCGGAACCTGTGCCCGAAGTAACTACAAAGTCCTGCTTGGAGAACCCTAATTTAAGGGCTGCTAACTGATGCTCATAAAGATCAAATCCATCGAATACTTTGCCAATTTCCTTTTCAACTATGCCCTCATTTACTAATTGGCTGACGCTCATCCCAAACTTGTAGGCAGGATTAAACTGAATTAATGGTTCTGGCAATAGAGCACCCTTGGAGATTTGATCATCTACTACTTGTCGTATCTTTGGATTATTGATATTTATAAAACTCTCAACATAAGACCTGTAATTATCAACTATCTCCCTCTGTGTCTTAATAATGTTTTTCATACTACCCCGTTTAATAAATTTATATCCTGATATTTGGAAATAGTTAAATATTCAGACAAATAGGTGAATTTAGGTTTCATCATTGCATAACTCCAATTCCTCTTTGATCTTTATTATTACATTGTGTGGTGTCTCAAGAACGGCACGTGCCGGTGTCCTAAATACTTTACATCCCTGAGCCTGAAGAAAAGAATCTCTTGACCTATCAGTAAGTGCAATCCCCTCATGATATTGTCCGCCATCAACTTCTATTGCCAAACGAATTACTCTTGAAGTAATTAATGAAAAAAAACTACCCTCTGCTCTCGCAGCAATTTCTTTGTGAAAACTTATTACCCGTTTCCAGGGAATATTTCTTCCTCTATGTTTTCGGTTTTTATCGTTCATCAAATACTCCTCTTGAGCTATCTTCACAAACTCAGACGTTAATCATGTATCAAAACAATAATTTGACTTTTTGTTTTCACTAATAACATTGATTCACCTATCCTATTTTTTCCCATTTTATCTACATCATAAAAAAATATTAGTAATTAATTAGCAAGTATTTTTTTTATATATCTTTAGCATTAATCTTTTTTTTTGAATGCCATTCTTGCACTCTGGATATTTTACATTGTGCGTATATCAACGTCATTGATCATATACTGGCATACCCCCTATTTTTTTTGCGCATGGCTAAATATCACATTGCAATAATTTTGGATTTTGGATTTTGAATGAATAACCCCCTACTCTTAACTCGGTGATTAGATACACTTCCCCTCTTCCCCTCTTCCCCTCTTCCCCTCTTCCTGATTAATTCCCCCTCTCTAAGTCCACAGAGTCCATTATGTCCATAGTGTCCATTATGTCCA
>CAZRXY010000133.1:0-8182 GCA_964604155.1 uncultured Candidatus Cloacimonadota bacterium
TCCAACAGTCTAAAAGTCCAACAGTCTAAAAGTCTAAAAGTCCAAAAGTCCAACAGTCTAAAAGTCCAACCGTCTAAAAGTCCAACAGTCCAACCGTCCAAAAGTCCAACCGTCTAAAAGTCCAACAGTCTAAAAGTCCAACAGTCTAAAAGTCCAAAAGTCCAAAAGTCTAAAAGTCCAACCGTCTAAAAGTCTAAAAGTCCAACAGTCAATTAGAATTCTTCGTCGGATATTATATTTATACCGTTTGCTTGCAGGAGGCGGGTGGTGATACCGTTTCCTGGTATTATTGTATTGGTAAATGAGCCGTCGTAGATGGAGTGAACGCCGCAGGAGGGTGATCGTTCTTTGAGGATAGCGGTTTTTATGCCGTAGAGTTTAGTAAGGCGAAGTGTTTCTTTGGCACCTTGATGGAATTGGGCGGTAACATCTTCGCCGCGGGCACTTATTATTTTATCGTCAATGATTTCGCAGGGTGTGCGGGGAGTGGGCAATCCGCCGGATTGTTCGGGGCAGACGAGGACTGCCTGTCCTGATTTTACCAGTTTAAGGATTTTTTCATTGAGATTATTTTTTCCATCGTATTTGCAATTCACGCCTGCGAGGCAGGCACTGATGAGGATTTTATCCATGGTTTATTCCGGGTAATAGACTATACCGGCAAAGAGAATAAGGTTAAGTGTATCTTCCAGCAGCAGGAAAATAAAGGGATGATCGGCGCGGAATTCCACGGGCGTCTGGGGTGGACCTGCGGATTTTAGCACCATAGTCACAGCGGTGGCGGCGGCGGCTTCCGTACCCTTTTCATCTACTTCTATATAAGATCTGTGCCTGACCTGTCCGATAAAAAGGTCAGACTGGCAATTGATGCGGGAAAAATCTGCTGCATTTGTGAAAGCCAGGGGCATACCCATAGATATCAGGTTATCATTGAGCTGGGTATTGTAATCGATTTTAAATTTTGGCAGGCTGAGGGCAATATTGGTAATTTTTGGTTCGGGTGAATTAATCAATTTTATAAATCCGCTATCCAGATTATCGAGAGCAGCGGCGGCGCCATTGATTTGGCGGGGCAGGATGACGATGAGCGAATAATCAGAAGCGTTGTATTTTAATTTTATTGCCTGCACCTGATCGTTCTCGTAATAGGGGAATTTGCCAGTCTGATGCATCATCTCAATTTTAGTTGTGGTAGCGGTAGCAAGATAAAAATCTTCCTGCCTGGTGCGGACTGCATCAAATTCTCTGTGCCAATCACCTTTAAAATAGATAGCATTTAGCAGAATCAGGGCAGTGAGAGGATCAATATCCTCTAAGATCGAGGGGATTTTGTTATTAGTATGTGCAGCAACCCATTGATTAACTTCCTGCAATATCAGTTCTAAGTTAGAGAAATCAGCCTGTTTTATCTCTGCCTGAAATTTGTGGGTTACGGTTTGAGAATATGATTCTTTAATCTGATAATCATCTCGGAGCCAGAGGGCATTGGCAATATTGAGCTCAATACTGCCGGCGTCACTATCGGCGACAAGTTTCCGGCGTATCTCACGCAGTTTTTGGGGTACGCAGAGATCGGGCGTGATATAAAGAACCTTTTGCAATTGGATAAGGTTTTCGTCATCGGCGCCCTCGCAGGCAAGAGCCAGGGCGGAATACACGCTGAAGGGCGAGATCATCAGGTTATTATTATCGTTATTAAGAGAACGCAAAAGGTGCAAGCCAAAATCATTGATCGGAGGTGCCAGACTATTTGCCTGGAGGAAAAGAGCGGGGCAGAGCAGGATAAAAATGATTAGAATAAAAAGTTTCATATAAGCTCCTATAATTTTTTCTTAAGTTCCGCGAGTTTATTAATTGCTTCCATAGGGGTAAGGTTATTCACGTCTATTTTATTAATTTCCTCGAGAATCTGATTTTTCTCTGTGTCAAGCTGAAGCATCGCGTCAAAAATATCAAGTTGTCCGGCTGCCGGATTTTTTTTCTTTTTTCGTGATTGTCCTGTGAGGCCCTGGGGGCTGAGTTCGTGTTCTTCGAGGTTTTCAAGAATTTCTTTGGCGCGTTTTATAACTTCACCGGGCACGCCGGCGAGTCTTGCCACCTGTATGCCGTAGCTTTGGTCAGCACTTCCTCGCTTGATCTTGCGTAAGAACACAATAGTATCATTCCATTCTTTGACAGCGATATTATAATTTTTCACACCGGGAAGAATGTTTTCAAGTTCTGTGAGTTCATGGTAATGTGTAGCGAAGAGGGTTTTTGCTTGCAGAGCGGGATTATTATGCAGAAATTCCACAATAGACCAGGCGAGGCTGAGACCGTCAAATGTACTGGTACCTCTGCCGATTTCATCGAGAAGTATCAGCGAATCAGAGGTAGCGGAATTAAGGATATTGGCGGTTTCGAGCATTTCGACCAGAAAAGTGCTTTGCCCCATAGCGAGATTATCAGAGGCGCCCACGCGTGTGAACACTTTATCAAAAACGGGCAGGCTGGCAGATTTTGCGGGGACAAAGCAGCCGCTTTGAGCCATGATCACAATAAGACCTATCTGTCTGAGATAGGTAGATTTTCCTGCCATATTTGGTCCCGTGAGTAAAATGATGCGGTGATCAGATTTATTAAGTTCCACATCATTAGGGATATACTGTTCGTCTTTGAGAAGTTTTTCAATCACGGGATGCCGGCATTGGTAGATTTTCATAACGCCGGTATCGTTAAAATCCGGCTGAACATAGTTATTATAATAGGCGAGCCAGGCAAAACAGGCATACACATCCAGTTCTGCTATGATATCCACGAATTTCTGGAGCTGAGGGATATCGTCGTGCAGTTTTTGTCGGATATTCTGGAAGATTTCGTATTCCAGGTTTTTAATACGTTCTTCGGCGCCGAGCACTTTGGCTTCATATTCCTTGAGTTGAGGGCTAATATAGCGTTCGCAATTAACCAGTGTCTGTTTTCGGATATAGTGTTCGGGGACTTTATTTTTGTGAGTTTGGGTGACTTCGAGGTAATAGCCAAAGACCTTATTATAACCAACTTTAAGAGAAGAGATACCTGTTTTTTTGCGTTCATCAGCTTCCAGGCGTGCAATCCAGCTTTTACCGTGCCGGCTGATCTCGCGAAGTTCGTCAAGCTGTTCATCATATCCGGTCATGATAATATTTCCTTCGGTGATCACCAGATTCGGATCGGGTAGGATAGTTTTTTCTATGAATTGGGTGATTTCTGAATAATCTCCGATATTATCATAAAGTTCTTTGATGGTAGGTTCGGAAAATTTTATGAGTAGATTTTTGAGTTCAAAGGCGGTCTGCAGGAAATTACCCAGAGCGATCACTTCGCGGGGGTTGACGCGTCTGGTGCCCAGTTTAGAGATAATCCGGCTAAGGTCTCCGATATTAGAGAGGACTTTTTGCAGATCATCAGTAGCGATGATATCATCTTTCAGGGCAGCCACTGCCTTATGCCGTTTTTGGATAGCGTTTTTATTCAGCAGTGGATTCAGCAGCCAGTTTTTTAAAAGTCTCGAGCCCATTGGTGTTTTAGTGGCATCGAGGATAGATATAAGGCTGCCGAAAGATGAGCCATACCGCATAGAGCGGAGCAATTCCAGATTACGCCGCGAGACTTCATCAAGCTGCATATAATCGGAAAGCGAATAAAAGTGCAGCGAAGTGATATGATCGAGGCTATCCTGCTTAAGTGATTTCAGGTATGCCAGTGTGGTGCCGGCTGCGGTTCTGCCCAAAGGCTTATCATGGGCGCCAAAGCCTTCCAGAGTAGTAGTGCCGAAGTGCTTATTAAGTGCATTTTCAGCTTCCTTTTCATTAAAATACCAGCTTTCAAACAGGGTAATAGTAATGCTTTTGTCTTTATAAGCTTTTTGCAGTTTTTGTTGCAGGGCTTCATTTCCCACGATTATTTCAGCAGGTTGCAATCTATTAATCTCGCTGTCCAGATTCGTCCGGGCAGTTTCTGTGAAGCTGAATTCTGCGGTGGAAACATCAATGAATGCCAGCCCGATCGTATCTGCTTCACCTTCATATAAGGCAGCCAGGAAGTTATTATCCGGTTTATTGATAAGTCTGCTATCAATTACAGTACCGGGAGTGATAATATCAATAATTTCGCGTTTAACCAGACCCTGTGTTTTTTTGGGGTCTTCGGTCTGCTCGCAGATCACTACTTTAATGCCGAGTTTGATGAGTTTATCAAGATAAGAATCCAGGGCATGATAAGGGAAACCCGCGAGTGGGACGGGGTTTTCGTTATTTTTATTACGGGCGGTGAGAGTTATCCCCAGATATTGGGAAGCCAGTTTGGCATCTTCAAAAAAAGTTTCATAAAAATCACCCATTCTGAAAAGCAGCAGTTTATCGGGATGTTTTTCCTTAATCTCCAAAAACTGCCTCAGCATAGGAGTGATCTTTATCTTATCTATCATTGAGATTATTAATTTTCTATCCTTAATCAGCGAACGGTTTTAAAATTTTCCAAACCTTGTGACCTTAGTTTTTTCTGCCAGGCAGTCAGCTCGGCATCACTGGCGCTGGGACCGATGAGAACTTTATACAATTTACCTTGTCGCGTTTGGATGGGGTCAAGGTGAACTTCATAGCCCATGTTTTCGAGGAGGGCAACGCGTCTGGTGAGATTATGAGACTGGATGAATGCTCCCACTTGCAGGAACACGCCTTTTAATCCAGGTTCGGGTTCTGGTTCAGGTTCTGGTTCAGGCTCGGGTTCGGGTTCGGGCTCCGGTTCGGGTTGCGGCATTTCTGCAATTTCCAGTTTGGGTTCAGGTTTCGGTTCCGGCTCAGGCACGGGATTTGTGACCATTTGCAGAAGTCCCTGGTCTGATATTTCGTTGATGCGGTCTGAGGCATTGAAGGTGAGTGGATGGTAAGGGAATTCTATTTTCAGTTTGCCATAAAATTCTACAGCAGCCTTGTAATTGCCCACTTTTTCGTAAGTATTTCCGGTTTTATAGAACACCAGCGGTTTCTGCTGGTTCATAAAGCGACCTTTGGCAAGCTCATCCAGCGTACTAAGTGCCTTATAATATTCCATTAATTGAATATAGGCTTCAGCGATAAAAAGGTAGCTGGTCTCTACATTAGAATGGTTATCAGATTTTATCACATATTCATCGAAGATATTGATTGACTGGGCGTATTTACCCCAGTTAAAGAGGTTCTTGGCAGACCAGAAATCCAGCTCGGGGATATATTTCTTAGAGCATTTTTTAAGTTGTTCCGATGCTTCTTCATAATCGCGACGCAGCATATAATATTTTGCCAGTTCAAACCGGGAGAGATTTCCCCATTTTCCTTCCGGGTCTTCCTTGATTATTTTCTGGAATCCGGTGACAAAATCTTCTTCCTGAATTCGAGACATAGTTTGGTTATATAGTTTTTCATGCTGCGATTGTGGCCATAGTGCCCCGGTAACAAGAAGAAGTATTATCAGAGTTAGAGCTTTTTGAGACATAATTTCTCCCAGACTAACATTTTTTTATCTTTTTGCGTAAAATCCCCCAAGCGGGGCATTTACTATCGAATCCAATCTTTACTACAGTATTAGGTTTTGTAAAGGAAATTTGCTCTGAATCCTCATTTAAAATTATTTTTACTATAAAAGTGCTGTCCAATTGTCTTTCCGGGGTGATCAAATCAATCTCTTCTCCTTGCTGAAATCTGGCTTTCACATTGATTATCAGCCAGCCCGGCTCGCTATTTATCACTTCACCCAGAAATTGAAAATTGCGAATATAGGCAGAGGATTCATAATACTGCTTATTCATGCCGGTTAATCCGTAAAAAAAACCTTCACAGTAAACGCGGTGGCTCACCTTAGTGAGTTCTTCGCGTAATTGCGGGCAGATTTCTCTGCCGGTTTCTATTGCCTTCATAGCCTCTTTATAAATCCTGGTAACATTCGCTGCATAATACAGGCTTTTCATCCTGCCTTCAATCTTAATGGAATCCACACCGGCAGCCATAATCTGCGGCAATCTGTCTAGCAGGCAGAGATCGCGGGAATTCAGGATATAGGTGCCCTGTTCATCTTCCTCTATCACAAATTCCTCATCGGGGCGGCTTTTTTCCTTGAGATAGAATTCCCAGCGGCAGGGTTGACTGCAATCGCCAAGATTGGCATGCCTGCCATTAAGATAGGCACTCAAGAGGCAGCGACCGGAATAACTCATGCACATTGCACCGTGCACAAACATTTCTAATTCGATATCGGGCACGTGCTGTGAGATTTCGGAAATTTCATCGATACTAAGCTCGCGTGCCAGAATGATCCGCTTTGCTCCGGCATCACGCCAGAAAAGGACGGAGCTCCAATTGGTTACATTTGCCTGCGTGCTTATATGGATGGGAAGATTGCCGGCATATTGTCGTGCAAGATTAAAAACTCCCGGATCGCTGATGATAAGGGCATCAATTTGCAGGTGAGATAGAAAGATCAGGTAATTCTTAAGATCGGCAATCTGCTGATTGTGGGCAAAGATATTTACCGTGATATATATCTTTTTCCCCTGATTATGCGTATATTCCACAGCAGAAATCAAGCCGTCATCAGTAAAATTCCTGCTTTTTGTGCGTAAACCAAAACCTGTGCCGGAAGCATAAACCGCATCTGCACCATAAGCTAAGGCATATTGCAGCTTAAGAAGATCGCCTGCCGGAGATAATAATTCCATCTATCTGAATAGAATTTATCGACTCATTGAATTCAGGAATTCTTTATTAGTTTTAGTCGCCTTCATTTTGTTCTGGAGCATTTCTATACCCTGGATAGGGCTCATAGTCTTGAGGAATTTTCGCAGCACAAACATACGGTTACGCTCTTCTTCCGTGAGCAGCAATTCCTCACGGCGGGTGCCGCTGCGGATAAGGTCTACTGCGGGATACAGCCTGAGATCGCTGATAGTGCGGTCAAGAACAAGCTCCATATTACCCGTACCCTTAAATTCTTCAAAAATCACCTGGTCCATCCTGCTGCCTGTATCTACCAGTGCCGTGGCAATTATTGTGAGACTGCCACGCTCCAGAGTATTACGGGCGGCACCAAAGAATTTCTTGGGTCTGTGGATACTATTAGAATCCAAGCCGCCGGAAAGAACCTTGCCGCTGGAAGGCGTAGCCATGTTATAGGCTCTTGCCAAACGCGTGATGCTATCGAGCATAATCACCACATCATGACCCAGCTCGACCATCCGCTTCGCCTTGGCAATAGTCATCTCTGCCACCTGGATATGATTACGAGGTGTTTCATCAAAAGTGCTGGATACTACCTCGGAATTTTCCGGGATAATGATCCGTTTCATCTCAGTTACTTCTTCCGGTCGCTCATCTACAAGTAATACAATGAGATACACCTCTTTGTGATTAGAGAGTATGGCATTGGCGATTTTTTGCATCAGGACAGTTTTTCCTGTACGCGGAGCTGCCACAATCACGCCACGCTGTCCCTTGCCAATCGGCGTGAAAAGATTGATGATCCTGGTAGATAAATCCTCGGCATCATACTCGAGATTGAGAACTTCTTCTGGAAAATAGGGTGTGAGTCGATCAAAATTCTTGGATTCGCGAGCATTCATTGGATTGTCATAATTAACCGAATCTACCCTGATCAGGGCAAAATACTTCTCGTCTTCTTTTGGTGCACGGACAGGACCTGAGACCACGTGACCCTTCTTTAAACCAAATTTCTTGATCTGGCTATTGGATACATAGATATCATTACGTCCCGGCGTGTAGCTGTTTTCCACAAAACGCAAAAAACCATAGCCATCATCCACGATCTCCAAAACCCCAATTACAAAGGCGAGACCCTCCTGCATAGCCCGCATCTCGAAAATCTTGTGTATAAGATCACTTTTCTTCATTCCCGTGCTGGCTATTTCCATCTCTTTGGCTTCAGCCTGCAATTCGTTTAGTTTCATCTCAAACAGGTTGTTTGCTTGATCCATAAGCTTCTCCTTAATTGTAACACATATTATCTATTTATATGGTTTCTATGAACACGATCGCTATTTTCCAGATACCTAAATCTTTGTCAAGAAATATTTCTAAGTTTGGGAGTGGTGATTGGTGATTGGTGATTGGTGAGAAGTGAGAAGTGAGAAGTGAGAAGTGAGAAGGGGAGGAAGATGCGAAGATGGGAAGAT
>CAZRXY010000134.1:0-15003 GCA_964604155.1 uncultured Candidatus Cloacimonadota bacterium
AGAGGAGAAGGGGGGAAGGGGAGAAGGGTAATTGAGGGAGTGACAGAACGACTGGGCGACGGTGCGGCTGTGTGGCAGTGCGTAAGCTCCAGATGACAAGATTGTACTGCCGGAATTTATCCAGCAGTCAAGTTCTCTTTTCTTCTCACTTCTCACTTCTCACTGGGGCACAGCCCCTCCCCCTCCAGGATAATTTGTGAACCATACACCGAAATATTTCAGAGTGTATGCCAGCAAAAGTGAAATATTTTGACAACCTGGGTCGGATAAGATAATCTGCCAGCCAGCTAAGATAAGGCGGTGGTTATGAAATCAAAACTTACGCATAGTGTAGAAGATTATCTGGAGATGATCTATCTTCTATCGATGGAGAGCAATACAATCCGAATAACTGATATTGCAGAGCGGATGAAATTGCGCAAATCTTCCATTGTCACCGCTGTAAAAAAGCTTGAAAGCTGTGGCTTTGTGCAGCATGAACGCTATGGAGCTATAAATCTGACTCCGGAAGGCGAACGTGAAGCAATTGCCGTGTATAGGAAGCATAAGATTCTCAAGGGTTTTTTTATTGATGTTTTAGGTTTACCTGAGGATATTGCAGAAAAGGATGCCTGTAATTTTGAGCACTATATAAGCGATCAGACTGTGCAGGCAATTATTCTCCTGGCAAAGCGATTACAGGAAAAATAGAGTATTATCAGAGCTTGTCCCATGCCCATAACTAAATAAATATAGAAAATATAATGTTAGTATCAATCTGGCTGGAGGATTGCTAATATCGAGATAGAAATTAATTTTTTTTAAAAAAAGATTTCGTTTTCCAGTTAATTATTTTTACATTATTAATAAGAAGTTAACAAGGAGGCGCCTATGAAGCTTGCCAGTTTACCTAATATTGGCAGGATACTGGCTGACCAACTCAATAAGGCAGGTATCACTACTGCTGATGAATTGTTTAGGATAGGTAGTCGCAAAGCCTTTCTCAGAATTGCAGAGAAAGAAAAAGATGTGTGTATCACTATGCTTTATTCTCTGGAAGGTGCAGTACAAGGTGTCAGAAGGCACAATATTGATCAATTGAGGAAAGAAGAGCTTAAGAAGTTTTATTTCGAGTGGCAATTATCAAGATATTCTGAATAGGTAAAGGACAGATTTTAATATTAAGGAGATTGGTATACCAATCTCCTTAATCCATTATTAGCTGAATAGAATCCCCATCAACAAGCATTTTTTTCCAATCTCTCAAATTTTGCGGTATGAGATTGAGACATTCTGAAACATCCCGATTTAGCTGATTTTCTATTACGCCCAGGCTGAAATTTTTACACGAATATATGATCTTCATTATGCAATCCGCTCGCGCAATATTAAGACGCAGATAGAGATTACTGCTGCTATTATCATCAATTCTGAAGAAGTTGTTTAAAAGAATAACCTGCAATTTATTATAAAAAAAATAGCTGTATTTCTTTCTGGAGCTCACTCGCTTGAGAAGATTATTAACCTGACCAGGGCAGATTATATTGCCGCTAAAATCACAGAAAAAACTCTTTGTCACCTCCGGCTGCCCGGTATAATCAAAATAAATCAATTTTAATAAGGGGTGAATTGCCAGATATAATTCACCATCGAATGTGAAGCTACTTAGAAAATTATCTATATCCTTCATTCCCATTTATACCTCTTACAAAGTGATAAACATAATATAATGTAATTTTGAAAATTGCCATTTTTTTTTGATATTTGGAGAAATTTCATAATATTATACTTATCTCAAAATATTCTGCTAAGAACTGAAACTAAGCTTGTTATAAAGCAGATAAGCTTCATACTGACGTTATTTATTTTACCGGTATTTCCCGTGTTTTATCAGGCTGATTATGCGCTAATTGATTGTTTCACCAGAACTTACAGAGGATTTATTACTTGAATTATTCCTTATCCTGTCAGCAACCAATTCCTATAGGTCACCGAACTGTGAAGTGAATAATAAAGGTGTGGATAAATATACCGAAAACTGATGTTTGCGGCTAATGAGAATAACACTGATAATGACCTTTAATTCAGCAACTTCATTAAATTTCAAGGGTGTATGCTAAGTGAAATAAAAATTCTTCAGCCTTTCCCTGCAAAACAGCAGACTCTTTTGGCATAGACCTGTATCGGTATATACCAAACTGTACCCGAATGTATCTCAGGAAAAAAAATTTGACTGAGTGCTGATTTGCATTATAGTATCAAATAGATAGGATAGTGTAAAAAAAGGCAGTCCTCGTGGACTGAAACATAATGGCGGGGTAAACCCCGATTTGTGACAAAGTATTATGTTAATGTCGCAGAGATGGATTAATTGATTATCTCCTACCAAACAGTGGTATGCAGAAGCATACCACTTTTTTTGTTTGCTTTTCTGATATCCAGACTCAAATAGTCAAATACTACGAAAAGTCCAACGAACTTCGCAGAGGGGGCAATCGATCTATTCATTTTCTTCTCTGATTCCATTATGAACTCCTTTCACTTTTTCTGAGTCCACTTTTTCAATGACGCGGCACTTCATTCAACATTCAAAATTCAAAATTATCCCCTCACCCTGCAGGATGATTTATGTGTTCAGGTTGAAAAAAGATTGACAGCTGGAAGTGGATAATTAATATACCCGAAAACATTGATAAGGTAGAGAGCCAGAATGGCAGAAAAAAAAAAGATAAAGAAAAGCCTTAAATCTACTAAGGCGGACAAGACCGGAAATAAAAAATATGCTCAGGGCAAGAAATTGGGCAGAAAGAATAATCTTGTGAGGCTTCTCAGGATAAGTGTGGTAGTCTGTTTGATAGTTTTCATCGGATTAGTGCTGCATCATTACAGAGCTATACCACTAATCAGGCAGGTGGTTGTTCACACCGGCACGGAGAAAGCTCCTGATTTGAATGATATCATATCTGAGGCAGCAGCGAGTATTGGGATCGATGAGAAAAATTTTTCTCTGAAGAATGAAAGTGATCATGTGTATATAAATCTTGGTATAAATGCTGCCGAATTTGATCTGGCATTAGTAAATAGTATATTGACAGGAAAAGTCATTTCAGCAGGCGGCAGATTGGTTACAGCTCAGGAAGCAGACAGCGGTAATAACCAGATATTGGAATTTAGACATGAAAATAATAAATTGCCCTATATAGTGCGGTTGTATTATGGTAAATATGAGGAAGCTGCCCCTGAAGTGTTTTTGATCATAGATGATTTTGGCAGTTTTAATAATTCTCTGCTGGATGATTTTTGTGATCTGGATAGTGCAGTGAGCTTTGCCATACTTCCCAATGAACCCTATTATAAAGAAGTAATGGAGAAATCTCATCTCAGCGGTCATGATATCTTGATACATATTCCGATGGAACCAATAGATATTAGAAATAATAATCCGGGTAATGATGCTATTCTAGTGCAATACAGCCCCGGAAAGATAAAATCTCTGATGTCAAAATTCATTGAACGCCTTCCTCTTGCTATAGCTGCTAATAATCACATGGGCTCGCTGGCAACCTCAAGAACAGAGGTGATGCAACCTGTTTTGCAAGTACTCAAAGAAAACGATCTCATCTTCATTGATAGTTATACTTCGGCAGGTTCCGTTGTAAAGCAGGTGGCTCAGGATGAAACAATGAAAATCTGGCAGAGAGACCTTTTTCTTGACGAAATGGCTTTAAATCCCGAGGTGTTAAAACAGAAATTAGAGGATTTAGACCGCATTGCCACCAGAACAAATCAAATAATCGTGATTGGACATTGTCACAGTCGCTCGCGACTCGATTTCATTAAGGATTTTATGTCTGAAGCGATTAATAAGGGGTATCGGTTTTCACCGGTCTCAGATTTAAAAAAAAAGAGTGGGGTAGATAATGCCTGATATACTTAAAGCAATTATTCTTGGTATAATCCAGGGACTCACTGAGTTTTTGCCTATAAGCAGTTCGGGTCATCTTATGCTGGGGCAGCGTTTATTAGGCTTGAACATGCCGGGAATGAGTTTTGAAGTGATGCTTCATCTGGGAACACTTTTTGCAGTAGTGATCTATTTCCATAAAGATATCTTGAACATCATTGGCTCATTTTTTACCATCAGTAGTGATGATACTTATGCCCACAGGCGAAAAACAGGCTGGCTTTTGCTTGCTGCCACGATTACTACCGGTGTTCTGTATTTTCTATTTAAAGATACTATTCGGAGTATTTTTGATTCCGCCAGTAACGTAAATCTCTATATAGTATGCATATTCCTCGGTGTTACCGGATTTATGAACCTTATGTCCGACAAAATTGTGCTCAATACTGCTAAAACCCATGAATTAGGATTCATCAAGGCAATAATGATTGGGCTCGGTCAGGCATTTGCTCTTAATCCAGGGATTTCTCGCAGCGGAGCTACTATTACCTTTGGATTACTGGTAGGCTTAAAGCGTGAGGAAGTCGCAACTTTTTCCTTCCTGCTGGCAGTTCCAGCGATCCTTGGCGCCACTCTAATTGAACTGCCTGCCCTGGCACAATTACCCAAAGACGATATCTTCTTTTACCTGGCAGGAGCAGTATCTGCCTTTATAACTGGTTTTTTAGTGATCAGATTCCTAATTAATATCCTTAAACGCCGCCAGATGAAGGTTTTTGCCTATTGGTGCTGGGCTATCGCTTTGGTTAGTGCTGTATTGATCAGTATCTAAAATGGAAAAAAAACCAGCAGCAAAAGTCTACTATAATCAATTTATGGCAGGTTTTAAGAATTATGCCAAACTGAGATTATTCTATATCTTCGGGAATGATATCTATCTAAAAGATAGAGCGGTGGACTTGTTAAGACAAAATTTTACCAAACCGGGTGCTCAGGATTTTGATGCTATCACGCTGTATGGTGATTCCTGCCAGGGTAATGAAGTGCTGGAGCATCTGGAGACCCTGCCCTTTATGGCACCTTACAAATTTGTACTCCTGAAAAATTTTGATAACCTGAAAAAAAATGATACCATGACTCTGGAAAAATACTGCAAAAACCCTCTAAGTTCCAGCATTCTCGTAATTGTTGCAGAAAAAGCAGACAACAGAACTACATTTATGAAAACCGTATCTGCTCAAGGCGTATTAATCGAATGCAAGACCCCGTATGATAGCAATAATCTGCTACGCTGGCTGGATAACGAATTACGTAACCGAAACATCATTATGGACCAAAAATCTCGGACATATTTCGTCAATAATGTTGAACTCAGTTACCAGGCTGCTGAAAATGAATTAGAGAAGCTCTTTTTGTTTACTCATGGCAAAAAAACCTATACACTCGCTGATTTGGAAACTACTTTAGGAGTTTGGAAGGGTAATGACGTGTATGACCTGCAGAGAGCTCTGGGGAAAAAAGAGCTGAAGCTGAGCCAGAATGTGCTGCAGAATATGCTGATCACCGAAGATGCCCGAAATATCAGCGTCATGATCGTCTCTATGCTTACACGCTATTTTTTGCTCCTGTGGAAAATCCAGATTTATAGAATGCGGAGCTATTCTGAACCGGAAATAACCCAAAACCACCTCTCAGAAGTTTTCTATTTGTTCCGAGATGAGTATATAAAAGCTTCAAGAAATTTTAGCTACAGCTCCATTAAACAGATATTTTCGCTATTATTAAAAGCCGATACAGACCTTAAATCTCTCAATCTTGACCACACAACGCTCTTTATGCTGATTTACCAGATTTGCCGGCAATAATTATGGATTCACAATTCAAAAGCGGGTTCGTGACTATCGTGGGTAAACCAAACGTAGGCAAATCCACTCTGATGAATAAACTTATAGGTGAAAAATTATCTATTGTGAGCCCTAAACCCCAAACTACACGGCATCAGATTAAGGGAATCCTCAATAGTGTAGATTGCCAGATTATCTTTTTGGATACCCCCGGTTTTTTGGAACCCCGATATGAACTGCATATAAAGATGATGGATTATATCTCTATTTCACTTAAAGACGCAGACCTTGTTATTTTTATAACTGATGCTAATCATTTTCCCACTGATTATGACCAGCAACTCCTTAATCTGCTGAGAAAAATTAAAATCCCACAAATCGCCCTGCTGAATAAAATCGATCTGGTGACCCCGGAAATTACCTCCACGCAAATCTCTGAACTGAAAAAAGAAAACTTTGATGGTGTGGATGCCGTCTCATTAACCAATATTTCAGATGCTTCCAGTCTCTTAAATTTGATTAAAAGCTTTCTGCCCTATAACCCGCCTTACTACGATAAAGACGAACTCTCCGACCTGCCTATGAGATTCTTCGCACAGGAAATTATCCGGGAACAGATTTTTCATAGATTCCGCGACGAAATCCCCTATAGCTCCACTGTAATGATCGAACTCTATAAAGAACTTCCCAATAAAATTGAGATCGCAGCCAATATCTGGCTGGAAAGAAAATCACAAAAGATTATCCTTATCGGCAGAAATGGTGAAATGATCAAAGCCCTCAGACTTGCTGCTGAAAATGAAATATACAAAATCACCGGGAAAAGAGTAAAATTGCAACTCTGGATCAAAATCAAACCAAACTGGCGAAAAAAGAAAAATGCTCTTAAAGAATTCGGATATTAGACTTTTTTTGGGGGGGGGCATCATCAACCCCGAGCTAAAAGCACGGGGCTACTCATTTTCTTCTCACTTCCCACTTCACACTTTTCACTTCTCATGACCATTCACGTTAAAAATTCCCTGAGGTATTCCAGAAATAATCTACAAATTACTTGACATCAGAATCAGCCAGAAATTAATGGCTGAACTTTGGAGGATTAGCTCTAATTGGTAAGACAGCGGTCTTGAAAACCGCCGGGCTTTGCCCTTGGGGGTTCGAGTCCCTCATCCTCCGCCAGTGATCTTTATAATTGCAGATAGGAGAGGTGACCGAGCTGGCTGAAGGTGCGCGCCTGCTAAGCGTGTGTGGGGGTTAAACTTCACCGAGGGTTCGAATCCCTCCCTCTCCGCCAGCATTTGTGATATAGTGTTTATTTTTACTGGGGCGTCGGCAAGCGGTAAGCCACATGGTTTTGGTCCATGCATTCAGGGGTTCGAATCCTCTCGCCCCAGCCAATTTATTTTAATAATGGGCTGTAGTATAATGGTAGTACAGCGGATTCTGGTTCCGTATGTGGGGGTTCGACTCCTCCCAGCCCAGCCAACAGATGCAAAAGCAGCCTTTGCTTTCAAAGGCTGCTTTTTTTTATTACTGCAGTGATCTTATCTCTCCATATTAACTGGGATTTTTTTCTAAGTCTGGTAAAATTAAAAAAAAAGAGGACAGTCTTAACTGCCCTCTTAATCTATTTATACAACTGCTATCATATCTTACGGGTTAAATGTTTCTGTAGTAAAGCTCCAGGTTTCGCTGGTAGCGGATAATTCTCCATCATGAGCCATCACTTTCCAGTAGTAGGTGGTTCCATAAGTAAGCGTAGCAAGTTCCCAGTTTTGTTCCGTGATACCAATTGCAATAACGTGGTCTTCATTAAGGTTTGGCACAACGCTGAAATATACTTTATACATAAGCGGATCACCGTCCGGATCGCTGCAAGTCCAGCGTAGCATAGCATGGATGCTCTCTCCCGTCGCTCCATTAGATGGCCAGGGCATATACGGGGCATTAGGAGGATTATTTGGATCTCCTGTCGTAAAACTCCAAATGGGTCCATTTGAGTAATTATTACCATCCCAGGCGTCTATCCTCCAGTAATATGTGGTGAGCGGCTCTAAATTCTGCGGGAAGTATGTTGTGGAAGTTGCCCCCTGCATTACAAGCTGAGGATTGCTGTCTGTGCTGAAATAGATATCATATTGTAGAGCATCGTTTTCAGGATCACTGCAGTTCCAGGAAATTCTCGAAGCTGTAGATACAGATTCGCTGCCATTCTGTGGAAAGGGAGTATGAGGTACTGATGGTGGATAATTATAATAACGGGTTTCAAATGTCCAGACCGGTCCCTCCGTTACCATCCCCGCACTTTTGGCTATCACCTGCCAATAATACCTGGTATGATAATCTAAATTGTCTATGGTGAATTGATAATCTGTAAGATCGCTGGCATATACAGGTGGATTCTCATCTTTGCCAAGGCAAAAATCAAAAGAAATGGCATCACCATTGATATCGTAGCAATACCAGCGGAAAAGCTGATTCACCGAGGTATCTATCAGACTGTCTGCTGGAACAGGGCTTGCCGGCACTGTGGGTGGTACATTCTCTTCTACAGTTTTGAACCACCAGCGGCTGCTTGACGTTGTAGATTTCCCGTCATTTGCTCGCACTTTCCAGTAATAACGCTGTGAATAATCCAGAGTATCGGGCACAAAATAATTTTCACTTATATCGCTTGCTACTACACTAAGCTCCTCTGTCTTACCCATATATACTGTGTACGTGAGGGCGTCACCATCTGCATCTTCACAAGACCAACCTAATTGAGTGACATTTCCCACGCCGGTTTTCCCTATTGATGGTACGGGCAATACTGGAACTCCGGGATTTGTATTGCCATTTGTGGAACTCTCTTCACAGCCGGTAAAAATCATGAGTATGATCATCACGCTCACAAATATTAAAATCTTTCTCATAAATCCACTCCATTATAATTAATTAATTTCTCTCAACAATACCTTTAGCAATTTCCATGCCAAACACCCTTATATTCAATTTTTAATCCAAAAAAACTGAATTATTACCTGATTACCTGAGTATATAGCTTTTTCCCAGACCTTGATCCAAAAATCCCTATACCTCCATCTATACCTCCTGCGGTAAATCCGTCAATCTTGTAGAGGTAATTTAACAGATTACTGTCAATAGAATAGACAGATATCTCCGTTCTACCGTAAAACAATATGGCAGATTGATAAGAATTATAGCTAACTATGAAATTTTGCGGCTGATACATGTAATAACTCATGTTTCTGCGGGGATACTGCCGGGAGTCGCCCATATATTCCTCCGTTGTCTTGGGATATGCAATATCTTCGGGATAGGTATACTCCGCTTCCCAGAATTCTTCCAAGCAGTATATCTCCACATAGAGATTGAATTCATCATTGTTTTGAGTGCCAATCTGCAAAGGATGTTCCGCGTTTGCTGATGATAATGGCAATTGCAGCCACTCGTCATCTTCAGGAAAATCGCTAAAGGCAGAATCTTCGCAAACCAGGCTGTCTGCATATACATTGATACTTGCGGGAACCACGGTCTCGGCTGTCAAAAAACTGCCATCCGGCAGATTCACTTCTATTCTGTAAATCCTGCTTTCGGCGATTAGCATTTGCTGATACTCATCCACGTATCCCCTGGCAATTGCATCCCACATAAGATAGATCTCCTGAACAATCTCCCCTCCAAATATCTCCTGCAATCTCACCTCCGCTTCGCTAACCGGTAACGTGTCCCAAGTTGCCTCTGTTATGCCTTTTGTGATCCCTATCCTTATGGGATTATCTCTTTCAATATAGCTGCCGCATTCCAGCACTCCGCTCAAATAATGCGAGAAATCATTATAACGCTCCGGCGCCGTATTATTATCGCAGGAGGATAGAATTAACAGGCAAAATAAAATTAAAATAACTGAGCTTTTCATTTGTTTTACCTCCAGGAAATATTTATGCCCAAAAAAGGCATCCGCTCAAACATATAAGTATCGCGATGATTAAGCACCACCGCATCATTATCTGCCTCCGCATACCACCGACGAGTCCAGATATTACGATTATCAAGGCAATTTACCACCATGATATAAGGCTCTAATTCGTAGTGACCAAAATCCCACTTAAATTTTATACTCAGATCAAGCCGCGAATAATCCGGCAATCTCGCATTATCAAGATAACCTGAAACAAATTGCAGCCCATACATGTCTTCATAAACTCCTTCTGGCGACTGCCCTGCCTGACCCGAACCATAAGAATATAACATACCCAGAATAAGCTCTGCCCCCATTATACTGTAACCGGTATAACGGCTCAGAAAATAGTTTTGAGTCACATTAAAGTTATGTGTTCTATCATAGCTGGGATGATAGTATTCTGCCTCACCGGTGGCAGGATTGATATTGCTGCCATCTATCTTTAATCTGGTCTTGCTGTAAGTATAACTCATAAAACCTTCTATGCCCCGCCAGCCTGTGTTTACTAAAAATTCTAATCCATAGGAATAGCCGTCACCAATTTTATAGGCTTCGCTTAAAAAACTAGCCGTATCCCATTCCATAAATGCCGCCTCATCCAATGATATCTGATTGCGCAACGCCTTATAATAGCCCTCTATCTGCAGCGAAAATTGATTGCCGGGACTCGCTTCCAATCCCAAAACATAATGATCCGCTTCGCCCGGCGCTACGCTCTTATCTATTGGCATCCATAAGGACATGGGCCAATCCGGGCGGTTCGCTGCTGTGAGATATTGATAATATCTGCCGTAATTTAATGTGATAGCGGTGGATTCTGCTATATTGTATTTTAATGCAATTCTGGGAGATAAACGATGATAATTCTCCCTGCTGTCTGAAGGATGATATTCACTCTTTGTGGTACACCAGGTATATCGCAAACCAGGCATTAATATCCATCTATTATTCAACTTCCATTTGTCCTGAAGATATAGTGAAGCAAGCCGTGAAGGGACTTCAAGCCAGGGATAATGCGAAGTGTCTATGTCCAGATTGGTGTCTGCCCCAAAAGTGATGTCCAGTGATTTTAATTCTAATCCATATTCCATCTGATGACCCAGATTAGACTGATGATAAAAATTAATCTTTAATGAATAATCTGCTATTTCATTTTCCTGCTCTACAGAAGCCTCACCATCAAACACCTGATCCAGATCAAAATAAAATCCACTGCTGGATAGATTCAATTTTCCATATAACCGAGAACTAAAGATATGCTGCCATTGTGCGGTAACCGTCTGATTGCCCCAGGTCATGTCCATTTCCTCACCTTCATTCATATAAAGATGATCCTCACCAAAATAAGTGCTGAAAAATAACTTGTCCCTAAGCCCCGCATCCCAGTTCAGCTTCAAATGACCATCATAAAAATAAGAATCCGGTATGTCAAAATCAAGTAATTCATAAAGAGTCCTCCTGAAGGAAGCCATGTATGATCCGCTCGTACCTGAAAATTCCCAGGGTCCCTGTACCGTCGATGATGCACTCATCATGCTCAATCGTAATACACCCTCCTGATGTCTGCGATTGCCATCCTTATTGCGTATGTCTATCACGGAGGATAAACGGTCTCCATACCTGCACGGAAATCCCGCTTTATACAATTCTACGCTCGATATGGCGTCTGAATTAAATGTGCTGAATATCCCTCCCAAATGTGACGGATTGTACACCTCAGTGTTATCTAAAAGTATTAGGTTCTGATCAGGCGTCCCACCACGGATATATAAACTATTCGATTGCTCATTGGCACTCTGAACCCCGGGCAATACCTGCATCGATCTGATCACATCCGCATCTGCTGCCTGCGGTAAAGCATTGATCAATGCTCCCGATAAACTCAATTTGCCTGACCTCACATCACCACTATCACCATCAATACCAAGTTTCTCACTGGCTATTCTTCCCACAACCGCCGAACCCGTTAACTCAATAGGCTTCCGACCAAGCTCTATCACAAAATATTGCTCATCAAGATCATCAACGAGCTCTATTTCCATTTCTATACTCTCATAACCCAAACAGCTAACCTCCATTATATAGATACCCTGCTCAAGACCCCTGATCCTAAATACTCCATCAATGTTTGTCTGATCTCCTGACTGGCCGGAACTCAATATCACATTAGCATACCTGATCCGCTCTCCATTGTCTCTATCAATTATCTGTCCACTCAATCCAGCACCAGACATGATCACCGTAAACATGACTAAAAATAAAAAAATCAATTTCCTCTTGCTCATAAAATACCTCCTATAAATTAACAGCGTTTATTATTATGATAAAAAAAATCCGCTCCCCGAGTGGATTATTCTTTTAACTTCTGATCCATTTTGGACATGATAATTGATTGCGAACCTCCCTCATAGAAAGCAAACATCTCAACCGCAATTTTTTTTGCTTCACTTAGACTAAAATCATTCATTATACAAGCCACTAAGCTCTCTGCCACACTCTTTGCCACCAGATAAATTGTGGTTTCTGAAATATCCAAATCTTCATTACCCATTTCTTGCCATGCTTCCTGCAAGGATTGCCTGTATAAATTCCCATACCAGCGAATTAGTCCCGCAAAGTAATTCTCCAGGCTGGAACCACCCGAACCGCTTAATAATAGCTTGAGATCTTCTCGGTTTTTATAGATAAAGCCATAAACAGTCTCCACAATGACATCATGCTCAGCCTTTTCACGGACTGAACCCTTCTCCGTCCTCTCATGATGCACCCGCAAACCCAGCTTCATTAATTCAATTTTACCGACTATAGGCGCTAAAAGCTCCCGGTAAAGCTCATCCTTGCTCGCAAAATAACAGTATATATTACCGACTGTCATCCCAGCCTGACCAGCTATTGCCCGCATACTGGCTCCCCTAAAACTTTTTTGCCGAAACTCACGCCCAGCCTTACGCAAAATCTCTAGCCGAACGTTTTCCTTTAATACCTGCATAAATTTCTCCTGCTAAACACTGTTCACTTTTAAACACAGCAAGCTTATCTGTCAATATTTTTTTCTGACACTGGCATACCCCTCGAAAATTTTCTTATTCTTAGCTCAAAAATACCCCCACAGGGGCGATGGAATAATTTTGAATTTTGGATGTTGAATCTTGAATGAATAGCCCCGTGCTTTAAGCTCGGGGAATTTTATGCTCAGCATCCGTCATCCCTCTCCTTCACATCTTTACCTCTTCACCTCTTCACCTCTTCAGCCGGGGTAGCATGCGTAATTCCATTATTACCGATGAGCTATCACCCCAGTTAAATGAAAAAAAGGGGATTATGAACCACCAACTACGAACAAGGTTCGACATGGCAGGCAGAGGGCACAGAGGGAATATAATGAAATTGAGAAAATGGGAAAATGCGGAAATAGTAAATTGCGAAGATGTAAGAATAGTGCCACGGATTACACGGGATCAGTACGGATAATGTAAGATGAAGATGAGAAATTGAGTTTTAGTAAAAAAATTATTTCTTACATTTTTCAGTGTTATTCAGAGCTTTCAGTGGTTGAAAAAAGAGAGAAGATTATTAACCGCCAACTACGAACAAGGTTCGTCATGGCAGGCGGAAGGCGCGGAATGACGCTGAAGGGATATAATGAAAATGGTAAATTGAGAAAAGGGGAAAATGCGAAGATGTGAGGATGCGAAGATGTGAAATTTTGAAGGTGAATTACTTCTGTCAAAGAGTGTGTAAGAAATATTCCATTTTACATTTTGCATTCGGACGGCGTGCGTGGCAGGAATACGGCTTTTGAATATATTTATAAAAATTCTTTACAGTATAGACAATGATGCGGTTATGGCTTATTGACAGGATGAGAGAATAAAAAAAGAATAATGGAATATTGATGAAACTCACGCAGCAGGAGCTTACTGCTTTCACTTTGATAGTGATAGCAGTTTTCTTCAGGGGCTTTGTCAGTGCCTCCTATCAATTTCAGGAGATAGTAGCCAAGAAGGCTTTGGATGCTGCGGATTGGCAGGTTACTGTGCTGGTGATGATCTGGCCATTATCGAATATCTTCTCTATCTGGTGGGGCAAGCTGATGGAGCGTTCTTCCAGTATTTCTTTATATTTCTATATTTTGGGTTTTTGGGGGAGAATGGTTCTCATATTTATGTTCTGGGTCAATAACTGGTGGTCATATCTTCTGATCATGGTGATATTTTTTGGTTTTAATTCTATAGAAAGTCCTGCTCACAGTACGTTATTCCGGTATGGCTTTGGTTTAAAAAACCGTGGACGATTATTCGGGATAGCCGCCAGCGTAGAAAACGCTGTAGCAGTCAGTTTTGCCTGGCTGGCTGGCTATCTGTTAGACATCAATGAGAGCTGGTTTCGTCATATTTTTGCTCTAGTGGGAATTTTTGGTTTATTATCATCTCTTTTTTTAGCTCAGACGAAGATAAGCAAAGCCGTACCGAAGCAATTGAAGCCCATAAATCCGGCAGAATTTTTTCTATCGCCCATCAGGCGTAGTATAGAAGTACTCAAAGATAATCCTCTTTTCCGTCGTTTCGAGATCAATTATTTCATATATGGGCTCGCTTTTATGATGATTTTACCGGTAATACCCAAATTCATGGTTGACGCTGTGGGCATGAATTACTCTCAGATGTTTATATCCAAAAGTGTGATTGCCAAGCTTGGACTTTTGATCTTGGCGCCTCTGGCAGGGAGGCTTTATGACTTGATGAATCCGGGAAAATTTGCCGGCATCGCCTATTCTGCTTTAGTTTTTTACCCTTTCACTTTACTTTTTGCCAGCTTTAATCCAGGCTGGATATATGCTCCATATTTAGTGATGTTTGCCTTTCTATTTAACGGTATAGCTATGGCGGGTATTTATGTTTCCTGGAATATTGGCTCCATATATTTTGCCGGAGCAGAAGAAGCTCCCATGTTCCAGAGCGTTCATGTTTCTCTCACAGGAGTACGGGCGTTATTCGGACCGCTCATCGGCTTTTTTGTTATGAAAGTCTTCAATTATCAGGCAGTTTTTATCCTTGCTTCCGTAACCTTCCTCACTGCGGCTTTTTTTAGTTTCAAACTGGGAAGATTCATAGAATCTAAATCTCTTTCCCGTGAATATTCAGGCATACCCCCGAAATTAAAAAAAGGCAGGTCTAAAAAGTCTCTAAAATAAATTTAACATTATAAAAAAATTACTTGACTATTTTTATAGTCTCAATATATTTGACTTAGAAATAATAAGAAATATAAAGGAGAAGTAAAATGAAGGCAAGCGTGTTAAAAAAGTT
>CAZRXY010000135.1:0-18440 GCA_964604155.1 uncultured Candidatus Cloacimonadota bacterium
GATTTGTTGAGAATATCAGTAAATATTGGGGATTTTTTGTATCTGGTATAAAAATTGCTTGATATATATTGAGTGTTAGAATTTTGTGTAAGTAAGGAAAGAAGAAAGGATAAGGAGATTTTATGAGAAGAGGCATAATTCTATTAGCAGTACTGCTGGTAAGTGTGCTGTTATTTGGTGGGGTTATTGAGTACCGTCAGGAGATGGATTATCCGGAAATATATATCAATGGTGAATATCTGGAGATATTATACAATGATTGTATTCTCCTGGGAGAAGAGGGAGAGCCTGGTTTACCCTGGCGTGGGATAGACCTTTTATTACCGCAGGGTGAGGAGTCGAAGGGTGTAAACATAGTGGACATAGATTATTATGATAGAGCCGAAATTGGTCAGATAGCGCCTTCTGTTCGTCCATTTCCGATATCTCGTCCGGCGCCATCAGATTACCAGGCAGAGGCTGATCCGGAGATATACACCAGGGACGGTAAATATCCTGAGCGAGCTTTAGGAGAGGTATATACGGGATATTTAAGTGGTCATGGCATAGCTTCCATGCAGTTTTGTCCTGTGGAATATAATCCGGTGAGAGGGGAGCTTCGCTTTATAAGGTCAATCACGTTTATGGTTGAGACTGGTGTAAGTGCGAGGTCTATGGAGGTTTCGGCAAATCTTCGAGGCAGCGAAAAGGTGAGAGAGCGGATAGAGCGGATAGTGGAAAATCCTCTGGCGTTATCGGGTTATTCTTACCCGCCTCGGGAGCGAGTGATAGATTATGATATGCTTTTGGTAACCAGTTCGGAGCTAGCGCCTTCCTTTCAGGCATACGTGGATTTTAAGGAGTCTACGGGGTTTTCTATCGCGGTAGAGACCACAAATAGTATATATCAGAATTTTACAGGGATAGATGAAGCGGCGCAGGTGAGGAACTGCATAATCTCATATTATCAGAGTTATGGAATAGACTATGTAATACTTGGAGGAGATGCTGGTAATCCCAATGAAGCGGCAATAGTGCCTCATCGCGGGTTTGCAGTAGATGACGAACCTTCATTGCCTTCGGACATGTATTTTTCTAATCTGGATGGCACCTGGGATAATAACGGCAATGGGATGTGGGGAGAGCAGAACGAGATAGATCCCTATGCAGAAGTATTGATAGGTAGAATGACGGTTGACAGTGCCACAGAGGTAAGTAATGCAATAAACAAGCATATTCTCTATCAGAATGATCCGGTATTGGCGGACATAGAGAAAGTGGTAATGGTGGGCGAGAATCTTAATAACAGCCCTCTTACCTGGGGAGGCACCTATAAAGACCAGATAGCGACGGGTGGTTCTTATGATGGTTATTATACGGCAGGCGTGGCAGATAATTTTAATATAAATTACTTTTATGAGCGAGATATGAACTGGAATAAATATACTCTTTATGATGAGTTTTCGGATACGGGAATAAATTTATTGAATCACCTGGGGCATTCGAGCCCCACTTACAATATGAAGATGGAAAACAGTGATCTAACTGAGGCAAATTTCAGCAACAACGGTTTGAGTCGTGGTTTTGTGATAGGGTATTCACAGGGTTGCTATAATGGATCATTTGATAATTATCACTACAATGGTTATTATACACAGGATTGTTTTGCTGAGAAATTTACGGCAGGCATTTCCGGAGGAGAGGTGGCATGTATAGCAAATTCGCGCTATGGCTGGTATATGCCGGGTGGCACTAATAGTTCATCGCAGTATTACGACAGGTTATTTTTTCATGGAATATTTGGTGAGGGTATAAGTGAGATTGGCGATGTGAACAGATATTCCCATGAGGACAATGTGAGTATGATGCAAAGCAACAGCAATATGCGCTGGGTATGTTATCAGACGAATCTATTTGGAGATCCCTCGCTATCTATATGGACGGAGCAGCCTGGAGATATAACTTTGAGCTATCCTGTGACTTTGCCTTTGGGAATAAGCAGCATCCAGCTTACATCCGATACGCCTGATACCCGGGTGGGATTGATTCAAAACAGTGAATTGATAGGCAGGGGCGTTACAGATGCCAATGGAAATTTGACTATAGAAACCTTTGAGCCCATAAGTTCTCCCGGTTTGATCAGTGTTTCCGCGATAGCACATAACAAGAACAGGTTTTTGGGCAATATCGTGATCGTGACGGATCAGCCTTATGTGGTGATGCAGGCTTATGAGATAGATGATGAAGATGGGAATAATAATGGTTTGCCGGATTATGGAGAAGCGTTGAACATGAATTTAAGCCTTAATAACGTGGGAAATCAGCCGGCACAGGGAGTAACAGCCCAGATAACCACATTTAATCAGAACATAAGCATCACAAATGGCACGATCGCTTGTGGTGATATTCCGGGAGATACGATAATTGATCTGGAAGGTGCTTTTAGCTTAGTGATATCCGATGATGTGGAAGATCAGCATCAGGCAGTGATAATGCTAAGTATCACAGATTCAGAGGGTGGTTCCTGGGGTTCTAATATCAGGATGACGCTCAATGCACCCAGGCTGACGAGTGGATATGCAGAGATAGATGACAGTGCCGGCAATAATGACGGCGTAATAGATGCAGGAGAGACTATAGTGATGTCTTTCCCCACCTTGAATATAGGTAATTCTGCTACGGAAGAGATCGTGGCGATATTGATCAGTTTTGATCCCTGGGTAAATATTCAGACACAATCGGTTAATCTTGCTCCGCTGGGCAGCGGTGAATCCGCTCTGGCAGCTTTTGTAGTCGATATATCACCTGATGCGCCTGAGGGGAGTATAATTAGTTTTAATTATAATGCCTCGTCTGGAAATTACCTTACGACAGAGGATTATTCCTATACCGTAGGGCTTGTATTGGAAGATTTTGAGAATGGCAATTTTGAGAGTTATCCCTGGACATTTAACGGGATGGCCTGGGTGATAGACAGCTATGCTTATTCAGGTCAATACAGTGCGCGTTCTGGAGCGATTGGGGATAATGCTTCTACTTCGATGATCCTGGAGACCTGGGTGAGAGCGGAAGGGACAATATCATTTTACAAGAAAGTATCCTGTGAGTCAGATCCTGGCAATCAGAATTATGACTGGCTGGCATTTTATATAGACGGGGTTCAGATGGATCGCTGGGATGGTGAAGATCCGTGGAGTCTGGAAAGCTACTGGGTAACGGAGGGGCTTCACACCTTTGAGTGGCGTTATCGCAAGGACCCGGCAGTATCCAGTGGTTCAGATGCAGGCTGGATAGATTATATAACCTTTCCGCCAATAGGGCCACCGCCGGCGCCTGAAATGTCAGTAAACTTAGATTCTATTGAGCTTGAAATGCTGCCGGATAGCGAAACAAGTGAAGAGATCACTATAGAGAATCTGGGTGTGGGAGAAATCGCTTATTCGGTACAGGTAGTGGAAACCGGAGAGGGCGAGCGGGACTTAACGGGCAGCAGCTTGAGTTGTAATACTAATAGTTATACTCCTGGAGAGACTGCCGGCTGGGTATTTAATCTCAGTAACAATTCACCTGATGGTGAATCAATAATAGCAGTTAATCTGGATTTTCCAGCAGGAGTGATAGTCAATATTGCCACCGGTTTTTATGGAGGAAATGATCCATTGATGCCGAATAATGCTTCCGGAAACGGGGTAGAGGTTCAATGGACGGCAGAAGACGGCTTGCCATCGGGCAGCAGTGCCTCAGCCGGAGTAAATGTCACGATCATTCCGGATTATACAGGCGAAGTGGAGCTGGAATATGAGCTTATAGGCAGCGGTGGGAGCATAGAGAGTGGCAGCATCTATATCTATAGTCTTGGCATAGGCTGGTGCAATCTTTCCCATAATACAGGAACAATCAATACCTTTGGCAGCAGCGATATAACAGTTTATTTTAATAGTGGTGGACTGGGTCATGGATTATATACGGCAGACATATTGATAAGTGATGGAAATAATACAATCACAGTTCCCGTATTGCTAACAGTGCCCAATACCCCGGTAACAGATGGGGATTTGCCTGATGTTACGGAATTGACAGGAATTTATCCTAATCCCTTTAATCCTGACACGAATATAAAGTTTTTGTTAGCAACTGGTTCCGAGATAAAGCTTGACATCTATAATATACGTGGACAACTGGTAGCAAGTTTGGCGGAAGGATATTTAAGTGCCGGTGAGCACGTGGTTCACTGGGATGGAAAAGATAAGACTGGTCGTGCTTCTTCTACGGGGATATATTTCTGCAAGTTCAGTGCGCGGTCATTGCCTGGCAGGCCGGGTGAGGATGAGCCGGAGGATCTGCAGGATTACACGACAGTAAAGAAGATAGCCTTGATGAAGTAATCAGGGCATTAACAAGCCCCCGGGCAACCCCGCCCGGGACCTCCTCCTCTAAAAGGGCTCCCGCAAGGGAGCCCCCTTTTTTTTTGATAAAAAACCAGAGTGGAGGAAAAAGCTTGACATATAGTGGAGTATGCGGGTTTTAGGTACAGTTCGTTATAAAGTGCCGAAGTGGTGAAATTGGTAGACGCAGAGGACTCAAAATCCTCCGAGCTTATGCTTGTGCCGGTTCGATTCCGGCCTTCGGCACCATAAGAGATAAGTAAATTCCAAAATGGAGGATTTTGATAGTTTGGATTTGATATGGTCGCTTGACTATTCCTTTTTTTCATATTCAAAGAAGAAGAAAGCGAAGAAAAAACGGAGGATTAACATGAGACGAAGCTTAAACGTGATAGCCCTGATAATAATCATATTGATACCGTCATTATCATTTGCAGTATCGGAAGCCGGATTGATATATTTATTGATGGAGCCGGGTTCTCGTTCTGGAGGGATGGGTCAGGCTTATGTAGCACAGGTTGATGATGCTTTTGCCGGTTATTGGAATACGGGTGCGATGGCATTTAACCGTTCCACGCAGTTTGCTTTAATGCATTCGAACTGGTTAGGCGATGTATTTGATGACATATATTATGAATATTTTGGATTCAATACATATATTGAGGGTACGGGTAATATTGGATTCAATGTAATGTTTTTAACTTATGGTGAGCAGGATGCGTATGATGAGAATGCGGTATTTTTGCGTTCATTTTCATCTTGGGAAGTAGCTCCCTCGTTCACTTATGGATATCAGGTAAATAACAATCTGGGATTAGGTGGAGCATTTAAATTTGTACATTCTGATCTGGCGCCTGAGGGAACAGGAGCATCGGAGAGTGGATTAAAGGGTCAGGGCAGTACATTTGCCTTTGATTTTGGTTTAAAATACACAAATATTCCGGTATTACCTGCCCGTCTGTTGCCTGATTCGAAATTAAGTCTGGGTTTAAATATTCAGAATTTTGGGCCAAATATAGTCTATATCAATGAGGAGCAATCTGATCCCATACCATTGAACTGGCGGATGGGTTTTTCGTGGCAGGTATTCAGGAACGAGATCTCGAGATTCACATTAAATGGTGATATGAACAAGCTTTTGGCAAACCGGAATCACAACTGGTATGAAAGGATTTATCGTGACTGGGTGGATCAACCACTGGACGAAGAATGGGATGAAGTCATCTGGGGAACAGGCATGGAATTTTCTTATTTAAATTTACTGAGTCTTCGGATGGGTTATTTATATGACCGATTAGGAGAGATAGAGGGGTTTTCATATGGAGCGGGATTATTTTATGAGCAGGACAAATTCAGAGTAGATATAGATTTTGCCATGCAGCCTGGTGGTGATCTGCAGGATTTTAATAGAACCTTTTCCTTAAAAGTATCATTTTAGAATAAGACATGATTTTACAGAAGAGATTAGTGATCATTCTTCTGTTTATACCGCTATTTTTTTTGAGTGGTAAGATAGAATTACAGAAGATGGATTCTGCATTAGTTACGCGTTCTGCCCCGCATGCATTGGAGCAGCATTTTGGCAGGACAGGAACTCGAGAAGCCTTAAGCGGGTTACGCTCAGAGAACAGCAACAGGCTTCTGGTGATGATGATAGATTTTGTAGAGGATAATGATCCTTCGACTACCGGCAATGGAAAATTTCTTTTTTCGGATTCAGATTATCCTATCGACCTGGGCAAGCCACCTCATAACCAGGAATATTTCTGGTGGGTAATGGAGAGCGTGCGGCACTACTATCTGGCAGCCAGTCTGGGGTTCTTTGATCTGGAATTTGATATTTATCCGCAGGTGGAATACAGTGCATCTGATACGGTTATCATAGCCTATACACTACCACAGGAAATGAGCTACTATAATCCTCCGGGTGCAGGAACAGAATTGATGATCAGCCGGTTTGAGGAATATTTTCATGACGTATTCACGACAGTGGATGAAGATGAAGAAGTAGATTTTTCTCAGTATGGGCACTTCATGATCATCCACGCGGGTTCAGATTCTCAGCATGATATAGCGGGTGATACTCGGTCAGACATCCCTTCATTTTTTATACATGTGGGCGATGGCAAGGAAGTGATCGTCGATGACGGCATAGTGATAGACAAAGCCTGTAATGTGCCTGCGACAATCAGTCAGGATGGTCAATACGGTTTAACCACAGCAGTTACGGCACATGAATTTGGTCATTCTTTGGGATTTATAGATTTATACAGCACCTTGACGGGAGCGCCTCAGGTAGGCTGGTTTGACATCATGGATTCCGGAGGGGCTGGGGAATTGATAGTAGATATCATAGATGGAGAATATATAACGATAGGGGGCGGCTTACCCACTTTGCCAAATGCCTGGCACCGGATACTTGCCTGGGAAGAAGAATTCAGGTCTCATGGTATATTGCGAGATATCGATGAATTAGACTGGCAGGAACCGATCAGGGTATCACCGGCAGAGAAGAAGCCGAGTGAATTTGGCAATAATCTGCCGTACTTTATCAAGGTGTCCTTAACGGATAAGGAATACCTTTTGATAGAGAACAGGCAGGTGGATCCTGATGGTGACAGCGGATTAAGTTTTAAGGGGGCGTTGCCTCAGTATCCTCACAGTTCTTATAAAGGATACCGTCATTTATTGTACCCCACCTATCCGGCGCCTGACCCGCGGGATGATCCTAATTGGGAATATGACTTATTCATACCGGGTTGGCAGAAAGAGACGGCAGACAGGATATATAATTATGGTGGTGGACTTGTGATCTGGCACATAGATGATTCAATCATATACGAAGAGGGTTCGTGGGAAGGTGGTGAATTTTATAGTAACTATGCGAGCAACACGGTGAACGCTCTTCGCACCAGAAGGGGAATAAAGGTGATAGAGGCTGATGGATTTAATGACATTGGCAATTATAATGACGGCTACAATATATTGGGTTCTGCGTATGATCCGTTTTACAGGTATTATCCACGTTTGAGTGAGTCCGGCAATTTTCTGGGTTGGAATAATCAGGGTCTTGTTCCGGGTTATCAGCCAAAAAATGAAGATGAGTATATTCATATCATAGAATTTAACGGTGCATCGAGCCCGCGATTGCAGACCAATACGGGAGAGCCTTTTATGTTTGGTTTCTGGGATATAAGTTCTTATTCTGTAGAGGCAAACGTAGAGCGCGTTATGAGTTTCCGTTACGGCAGTCATCTATTCGATGAGATGCAGATAATATCTTCAAGCGTTAATATCCGTGGACTTTCTGACGTGGTACAGATATATGGCTTAGAGAGCTTTGCCTTGATAAGTGATGATAATATATCGCTTCTTACACTGATAGGAGATGAGTGGGGGGATCAGTATAATTTTCAGGTACCTTTTGCTGGAGAAATCAGTCAGCCGCTTACCTGCCAAGACATTGATGGTGATACAATAGAAGAGATCCTGATTATTTCGGAAAATATCATGTATATGATTGATGGACTTGAGATTTCGCAGCAGGAATTCAGTTCAAGTTTTAGTGATGCGCCCTTGTTGCTGAATCATAAAGGGCAAAAAGTTAGCGTATTTCCCTTAGAAGACATGCTGCTTTTAGATGAAGAAGAATTAGCAATCAGTGGAGCACGGCTTAGTTATGATGGAGAGCATCTGGTGGCGGCGGATCAAGATCGGGTCTGGTTTATAGACCCGACAGATGGAGCCATCAGCCAGAGCTATTTTCTGTCTGGCGGTATTGGTCCTTATTATCCGATAATATCTCATCTGTATCAAGGAGAGAGCCATATTTATATTGCTTCGGAAAATGGCGATATCTATAGAATGACAGCGGAAGAAAAGAAATTGATCTTTAGAATTATGGATTTTACAGACGCATTACCGACCCAATTGATGCTAACCCGCTTAGAGGAGGATGGCAGGAGCTGGCTGGTCTTTGCTGCCGGTGAATATCTCTTTGCCATTACAGAAGACGGCACTTTAGCTGAGGGCTATCCGGTTTATTTGGAAAACCGGGCTGTTTCATCGGGAAGCTGGCTGCAAACTATGTATCTAAACGGAGAATATATAATTATGATGAGAGGCAATCTGGGCAACCGTATTGCATTAAATGGCAATGGTGATTACAGATCAATGCTGACATCAATATCTGCAGGGGATCCCGAAATTTCTAATTACTGGTATGATGAAATCTATCAAACCTTAAGCTGGTTTGGCGATGATGGCAGGGGGAATTTATTGCGGGGACAATGGAATAATCTATCAGAAAATCCTGTTATCTGCAGGGGATATCGTAATAATGGTAATAACAGCTTTACTGCTGCAGCTTCCGTACAATCCGATACACTTCGGGTTTTTAGTGCTTTTGCATTTCCTAATCCGGCAAAAGCGGGTCACGCAATTGTGAGGGTCTATGATGCAGAAGGAGAAATCGAATTAAAGCTCTATGATATTGCGGGAAATCTGGTATTAGGTGAGATAGAAGCACTGGAAGCTAATCCATATCAGGATATCGGGCTCAATATCGGAAAACTTTCCAGTGGTATATATTTTGCCCGGATAAAAAGCAATAGTAAAATGTTGACAGTACCTTTAGGAATAGAAAAGTGAGAATAAGAATTCAAGAGGGGTTTATGATGAAAAAAAAGGTGATAACCGTATTATTATTGATGTTAATAGTAACTATTTTCGGGCAGGATATCAGTAACGATATTTTTCTGGTAGAACACACTCAGAAGAGTGCTCATAAGGCTATGCTTTTTTCTGCAATCGTCCCGGGTGTAGGGCAATTTTATGCCAATCCTCATAGCATAACTGCCTATCTTTTTCCCATATTGGAATTTGGTCTCTGGTATGGTTATTTTTATTTTCAAAGTGAAGGAGACGATCTCACTAAGCAGTATAAGGATTTTGCTGATCAGAATTACAGCAGAGACCACCAGAACTGGGCACAGAAATCATTGATAGACAATCCGCTATCCTATAATAGTTTTTATGCGCCGGACAGTTACGATCCGTCTAATTCGGGAGATTATGGTTCAGGAGGACATTTCAGACTGGATCATGAGAACACACAGCATTTTTATGAAGACATAGGAAAATATAACAAATACATATTTGGCTGGGATGACTGGACAAATATCTATGCGACCATAGAGGGCACAAATACCTGGACGGGACCTCAATGGATAATCGAGCAAAACGAGTATGGTCAGGGACTTTGGGCAGGCAATAATGTGATAAATGGGGAATCTGATCATTATCTGGGTTCAGAAGAGCTTTATGATTCCCGGCGTGGCATCTACAGTGGGATGCGGGCAGACTATATTGATCTTCGTCATGAATCCGAGGCGAATTATGACAAGAAGCGTAATTGCACCTTTGGCTTATTATTCAATCATCTTCTGGCGACAATAGATGCAGCCAGAGTAACACGAAGATATAATCTGGAGCATTTGACTCAGAATCGGTTTGGTCTCAAGTTTTCACCCATGTATGCTACGGGCGAAGTGAGCCCCAGCCTGATGATGATGTATCGCTTTTAAAAGAATTATTGCAAAGGAATTAGATGAAAAGATATATATTAATACTACTGCTTTTGGTGATGATTATTCCCTGGCTGGAGGGAGGGGAAAAATCTGCAGCAAAAGCCCTGCTGTTTTCAGCGATCATACCTGGAAGCGGTCAGGCATATCTGGGTTCTTATACCAAGACGGGTATCTTTCTGGCATCCGAGATTTTGCTTGTGGGCACTACTCTCAGGCTGCATCAGGAAGTTGACTGGGCAATATCCACCTATCAGCAATACGCCTATAGTAATGCGGGAGTGGCTTTGCACAATGATAAAGAGACATATCAAAATATCCAGAACTATATATCCAGTGATGCTTATAATGCTGAAATGTCACATACAGCCTGGAGGTATTTTGTTTTAGGGTACAATGATCTTGATGCCTATTATCAGTATGTATCCGAGAATAGAATACCCGAAGATGAATCCTGGGACTGGGTGAATGACAGAACCTGGCAAAAGTATAAGTTGTATCGTCAGGATAAGCAGAATATAGAGATGTACAGCAATCTGGCAATTGCCGCGGTGGTGCTTAATCATCTGGTGGGTATAATAGATACAGCCCTCACAGCGAGGCGTTTGAGAGGGCGAGAAGCATTACGTGGCAGTTTTTATATAAATCCGGATTTGGAGAATACGGGAATGAGGATAGGATATGCGTATACCTTTTAGAATTGTGATTCTGATGCTAATAATCAGCACGGTGTTCACCTTGCCTGCGGCAGAGGAAATCAAGCCTGGATTAAATTTTTTAAAATCTGCCATAGTCCCCGGGTGGGGACAGCTCTCTCTTGATAAGGGATATGGTTATGTTTTTTTAATTGCAGAAATATCCTTTTGGACTATGCGTCTTTATTACAATCAGGAATCAGAAAACAAGGCTGATGCTTCATTTAAATATGCCATCAAATATGGTGAGCTTGACCCCAAAAACAATTACTCTCGGCAGTTTTTTGAAGATATGCGAAGGTATATCAGTTCAGGATATGGAGATGGTGGATATAATGCCGGCGTAGTCAGGGAAGCGGCGAAGCTATTCCCAGATGATCTTGAAGCACAATTGAATTATATTGAGGATAATATATATGATGAAGATCATTACTGGAGCTGGCAATCGGACGATCACAAAAAAAAGTACAGCATCTACCGCAAGAATATGGATCAATATACAGATTATCTCAAGCTGGTGGCGGGAGCGCTGGCTGCAAATCATATCATCGGGGCTATAGATGCGCTCAGGTTATCTAATTATCTGAAAAACCTGGAATTAGGCGTAAACATGAGTAAAGATGATCTTTCACTGCTAACTTTAACTTATAGATTCAGATAATCGGGATAAAATAGAGCAATGGTAACAATAGACGGCAACAGTCTTACATTAGAGGATATTTTTCGGGTAGCCTGTGAATTTGAGCAGGTTCAGATCAGCATAGAAGCCAGAGAGAGGGTGATTACCTGTCGAAAGTATGTAGAGGATGTGATAGAACGTGGTGATATTGTCTATGGTCTCACAACCGGTTTTGGCAAATTTGCCACAATTACAATATCCAAGGAAGACACCAGCCGGTTACAGATTAATCTGCTGCGTTCTCATGCTACCGGAGTGGGCAGGAATCTATCTCGTGCGGAAACGCGTGCTATCATGCTATTGCGTTTAAACGTACTGGCAAAGGGCAATTCAGGCATCAGAGCGGAGACTCTGGATTTGATAGGAGAGCTACTCAATAAAGGGGTACATCCTCTGATTCCGGAAAAGGGTTCCGTGGGGGCAAGTGGAGATTTGGCGCCCCTCTCACATTTGGCACTCGTTTTAATTGGAGAGGGCTGGGCAGAATATAAAGGAGAGATTTTATCAGGCGCCGAAGCCTTACGGGAGGCGGGTTTAGCTGCGGTACAGCTTCAGGCGAAGGAAGGATTGGCATTAAATAATGGTACTCAGGTGATGACGGGGATCATGTCTTTAAATCTTCTTCAGGCGGAGAAGCTCTGCCGGCTATCCGACGTGTGTGCTGCTGCCAGCATAGATGCTCAATTAGGTTCGCCGGCGGCATTTGATGCGGATGTGCATCATTTGCGTCCTCATCCGGGTCAGATTGCTTCAGCCCAGAATCTAGTAAATCTGCTGCAAGATTCTTCACTGCGGGAAACTCATATAAGCTGTGAACATGTCCAGGATGCCTATAGTATGCGATGTACGCCGCAGGTTCATGGGGCGGTGCGGTCGAATCTGCAATATGTACGATCTGTATTAGAGATAGAGATAAATTCTGCAACAGATAATCCGTTAATTTTTCCTGAGCAGGACAAGGTAATTTCGGGTGGTAATTTTCATGGTGAGCCGGTGGCAATAGCAGCAGACAGTTTTGCGATAGCAGTATCAGAATTGGCGAATATTTCTGAGCGGAGAATGGAGCGTTTGCTAAATCCGGCTTTGAGTCGAGGTTTAAAGCCTTTTTTGGCAAATAAGCCTGGGATAGATTCTGGATTTATGATAGCACAATACACGGCAGCTTCGCTTGTTTCGGA
Organism: uncultured Candidatus Cloacimonadota bacterium; assembly: GCA_964604155.1. Lineage (GTDB taxonomy): Bacteria > Cloacimonadota > Cloacimonadia > Cloacimonadales > TCS61 > Stygibacter. Next base: position 12,502 of record CAZRXY010000135.1, read on the forward strand.
GAATAAGGTACTTTCACATCCGGCATCAGTAGATTCTATTCCGACATCAGCGAATCAGGAAGATCACGTAAGCATGGGCACAATAGGGGCGGTAAAATCCAGGGTAATAATAGAGAACACAGCCTGGGTACTGGGAATTGAATTGATGATATCCTTGCAGGCGCTGGAGGACAGGCGTGTAGCAAGTTCTTCGGCATTGGAAGGTGTGAAGCAATTTGTGCGGAAATGGGTTCCCAGGCTTCAGCAGGATCGATATATGAAAGATGATATAGACACGATGCAAGGTTTGATGCTGGGGAACGATTTAATCGGGTTTCTTTCAGCCAGTTTAGATTTCAGATTATTATGAAAAAATTAATCTATTATTTAGTTATCATTATATTACTTGGCAATTGTGCCTATTACAATACATTTTATAATGCTGAGCAGTACTTTAGGACAGCTCAGAGTCAGCCTCTTCAGGCAAATGGCAAGCCTTCTCGTAATGCGATTCAGGAATATAATAAAGCGATGAAAAAATGCGGCATCATACTCACGGATTACACGAGCAGCAAGTGGGCTGATGATGCTTTATTTATGCTTTCTCAATGTTTGTATTACCAGCAGAAATACGTTTTGGCAAAAGAGAAATTTGAAGAAGTAGTAGAGTTTTATCCCCAAACAGAATTTGCTCAAAGAGCCAGTATTTATTCAGCGAAGTGTGAATATGCATTAGGCAGGCAAGAGAGGGCATATACAAAATTGCGTGATTTTTTAGTTTCCGGTTCCTCCAAAAAATATCAGGTAGAAGCGATGAATCTGCTGGCGGAATATTATCTGGAAAATGAAGTATATTCACAGGCGGAACATTACTATCGTAAAATCATAGATAATTATTCCAAATCTGAGATGTATGATGATGCTTTTTTTTCATTGGGTCTGCTATATCATCGTAATGGAAAGTACGAGTTATCTAATGAAGTTTTCATTGATTTTCTGAGAATAAAAACTGATAAAAAAATGAAACTGGATGCTCGTTATTACATCCTTTATAATTATCTATCAGCCGGTGATTATCAGAGAACAATCGATGAATTACCGTCTCTTTTCCGGCAGGAATACAGAGATGAAAAGCTTGCAGCTCTTTTTTTACTGAAAGCGAGAGCCTTGGCTCATTTAGGGGATACCGAACAGGCAGATATCATATTTGAGCAGGTTATCACGGATAATGACAAAACTCCAGTAGCAGCAGAAAGCTATTACTGGCGGGCAGAGATGCACTTCAGAATACTGAATAATTATGAGAATGCCATCGAGTATTACAATAATGTGCGAACTCAGGATCCGCAATCTTTCTATATAGATAAAGCTGTGAGTCACAGCGCAGTAGCCAGCCAGATAGTGCAATATAACTCATATCGGGCAGATATTGAATTGCAGCAATTAGTAACAGAGCAGATGAAGCTGGCAGAATATTATCTTGAGGTTTTGGAATTGCCTGATTCTGCGATGGTTGTGTACGATAAAATAATCAGTTATCGTGATTTGATTTCCGCAAGAGTGGATTCTCTGCAAAATGAATTACATTTATTGGAAGTGGATTCTCCTTCAGATACGGTTTTGGCAGACACCTTCACAGATACTCTGCCGGAATTACCGGATTCTCTTCTGGCGCTAGAAGATTCGCTGGTAATGGTTTTGCAGGATACAACCGGCACAGATGAATTTCCGGAAATTGTAATGCCCACAAAGCGTGACACCCTTCAGGAAAAAATCGCGCAATTCCAATCTGAGATTGATCTATATGATCAGGAATTTGTGCCCTATGTGAAATTTGTTCAGCTTTGGGTGCTCAAAAATGTTTATCGTGATTCATCCAGAACAGAGAAATTCTATAATGAATTTATTGCGGCTTTTCCCGATAATAAATATTCTTATGCTGCTCTGCTGCTGATGCAGAATGAGGAAGTGGAATTTATTACCTATGAAGACAGGCAACAGCGGGAGCGTCTTGATTTTGCCATTGATATTCTGGATGAAAAACCTGATTCTGCGAAGATAATATTAGCCGAGATTGCTTCAGATTCTACCGCTCAGTTCTATAAAGATGCCATTTTTTCTTTAGGCTACCTCTATTATTTTGTAGAAGATGACACCACAATTGCCCGAACCTATTTTGAAGAGGTATTAAGCTGGGAAGAGCAAAGTGAATGGAAGGAGACCGTTAGTCTATTATATTCTGAAGGCAAATTCAAGTATTATGAAAGGCTTCCTGCTCTTGTAGAAAGGGAGGAGCGATTAGCGGAAGAAGCCAGGTCACAGGAGGAAAGAGAAAGTGAGCTTGAAGAAGGGTCTGCGGCGCCAGACAGCACGGGTAATGATCTGATAATGGAGCTTGAGGACATAGAGGCTTCACCAGAGGGCTTAGTGCCCACTCCGGGAGCAGACCGCAGCATGCGTCCTAAAAGACCATGAGCTCTGCTTTCTGCCTGTTTTCCTGTCAGCATCCACTTTTTAAATGGCTCTTTTGCCTCTCAATTGCTATTATGATCATAACCGCTTCTCCAGTTAAATTGTGCCTCATTATTCCCGTTTTAGCTTTATATTTTCTCTATGATAAGAATATACTTTTAAACTGGTTCAGTGCGATATCAAAGGTACTCCCGCTCATAATCGCCATTCTCATATTTTCTTTGGTCAGTAATAGTGATTTCTATTCTGATTTAATGTTAATAGCCCGCATTATTACTTTGCTTTTGCTCTCTGTTTTTCTTATCAGCACTTCTTCTGTAACGGAGCTATTCTCATTTTTACCGGCAAAACTTTCTGGTGTGAATCAATTTCTCACAGCGACCCTGCTTTTTATTCCGGTATTTATGGAAAGTTTTGCTCAGGCAAGAAAGAATAATATTAGGATTACAAACATTTTTACGGAGGCAATAGGACTTGCTCATCAGGAAATAGATATGATAAGGCAAAAGATTCTTACCTCCGCTGACGTACCAAACATTTCATACTGCTGGAAATCGGACATGGCTGGGATTGCCATAATTTTTATCTGTGCTTTTATCATGCTCTCAGGGCAGGTTTTGTAATGCCAAGATACCTGATTTGCGTAAGCTACGATGGCACGGAATTTTCCGGCTGGCAGACTCAGCCCGATACTCGCACGGTTCAGGATGTTATGGAAAGGTGTTTTGCCGAGATATGCCGAAAAAGAGTAGGCATAACCGGAGCTGGCAGGACTGATGCCGGGGTGCATGCGCTCAGGCAATATGCTCATTTTGATCTGGATACAACGATGACTGCCCGACAGATAGTCAATGCGTTAAACAGCAAGTTACCCGCTGATCTTTCAGTTTTGGATTGTCGGCACATTCCAGATGATTTCAGTGCCAGATATGATGCCATTGCGAGGATTTATCATTATCATCTGTCACTTATGTATTCTCCCGTTAAGAGGCTATATTCTGCCTGGTTGCCTCGTTTTAAGATAATACCGGCACGTATTTCTCAATGCTTTCCCTACTTTCTGGGAGAGCATGATTTTTCTGCATTTGCCAGACATAACCCCGATCTCAATCATTATCGGTGTGTTATTCATGAATTAGAATTGCGGGTAGATAATCAGGAATTAGTTATAGAAATTAAGGCTAACAGGTTTCTGCATAATATGGTTCGGAGAATTGTGGGCACCTGCTTGAGGATTTCTCACACAGGTAAAGATCCGGCAATTATCACATCATTAATTTCAGAGCAAAACCCACAGAATAATCTAATATACACAGCTCCTGCCGAGGGTTTGTTTCTGGCTGATGTGATTTATCCTTCCCATATTTTCTAATTTTTCTTGTATGATGACATTGAACCCGGGCATCCCCCTGGTTTTATAATTATTGGTATTGTTAAATGGTTCTTATTACGTGAGATAAAGGTTGTTAACAAGGTCAACCATTCTGGCATACTCCCGAAATTAATTTGAAAAGTGGAAATAATGATCAAGAAAACAATAAGCCGTCACCATTGCGAAGGTCTTTCGACCATTCGCAAGTTGTGAGTGATGGGTGATGGGTGATGCGTGATGCGTGATGGGTGATGCGTGATGGGTGATGCGTGATGGGTGATGGGTGATGCGTGATGGGTGAACTTGACTGGTGGATAAATTGAGGCAGTATAGCCTTATCATCTGGAGTTTACTCGCAGTTGTACCGTCGAGATTAAATTTGTCCCTTCGTCCCCTCTTTCTTTTGTTCTCTCCTCTCATCTCTTCTCTTCTCCTCTTCTCCTCTTCTCCTCTTCTCCTCCTCAAACCTTCGAACCTTCAAACCTTCGAACCTTCAAACCTTCGAACCTTCGATTTTAATACTTCTCCTCTTCATTCCCTCATTCCTAATCCCTAATTCCTAGTCCCTAATCTGGCATACTCCCGAAATTAATTTGAAAAGTGGAAATAATGATCAAGAAAACAATTAGTCGTCACCACTTAGATTGTTGATAAACTCCCTGATGTGCGTTGGCTTTCCGGGATGGTCGACCAAGGATAATACAACCTAATTCTATATTTCCCAGTTAATTAGAACAAAGATAAATTCAAAAAACAGGGGATGCCAGTTTGGGATTTCTACCACACAAAATCTTGTAGTGCCAAAATAATGATGTCTATCTCACTTCCAGAAATTTGCACCTCGTCGGTAAAATCGATGAATAACCTTTCCTTAATGATGGTTCTGCCGCCCCTCTTGATTATAAAATTTGCCTCCCAGGATGATAGAATTTTTTAAAACTCATAAAATACAACAAACCTTATATGCCCTGCTAATTGAGTAAATATATGGGAGATAAGTAAATAAGGCTTACTTAGTTTACGTGAGATCAAAAAATAAATTGATCGATTTTGAGAACACTTTTGAATAAAAATCTAAAGCAAAAAAAATAATTGATGACATTTTTTAGGTGATCCAATATAATTACTCCCCAGTGAGTGCAAAGTCAAAATCTAATTGCAATGATTGCACTTATAAAAGTCTTTGCTCTTTCTGAGAGAAATTTATTGCTTGACATGATAATTTCTCTGTTCCTTATAGGCCCATAGAGGTGTTCATTAAATTCTGAGAGTGAAAATTGAGCAGTTTTTAGGCTGAAATCTCTTCAGGCATTGCTATTATCTATTGCCGGGTTTGACTTCTAATGTCATAACCCACTTATTTTTAGCTGCCTGAACGGGTTTTAGAGGTAGTATCCATCAAAGAAAGGATTGAAACGCACATTCATGTCTGCGCGGACGCAGAAAAAGATGGTTTTAGAGGTAGTATCCATCAAAGAAAGGATTGAAACACAACAAATCATAACATACTATACTGTCCTTACCTCGTTTTAGAGGTAGTATCCATCAAAGAAAGGATTGAAACCTTTGCTTTGACAGGTATTTTGTTAAGTATTCAGGTTTTAGAGGTAGTATCCATCAAAGAAAGGATTGAAACCTACCATCCTGTCTAGTTCTGCCTCTAGGCAGTCGACATGTTTTAGAGGTAGTATCCATCAAAGAAAGGATTGAAACAAACTTCTTTTTCATTTGCAGGATCCATCGTCGGTGACGTTTTAGAGGTAGTATCCATCAAAGAAAGGATTGAAACGCCATAACAGCTTTCCCAATTGCCTCTCCTCTCAATGTTTTAGAGGTAGTATCCATCAAAGAAAGGATTGAAACTATTCCTGGATGAGTCCATTTCTAGCTTTGGCACAGTTTTAGAGGTAGTATCCATCAAAGAAAGGATTGAAACCCATGACATTTTTCCGGAGGCTGCGAAGCTGCGAAGTTTTAGAGGTAGTATCCATCAAAGAAAGGATTGAAACTCAACCACGAGTTAATTTTTTATTTTGTAGCGTCATTGAGTTTTAGAGGTAGTATCCATCAAAGAAAGGATTGAAACATAAAAAACATAGAGGAGTAATAATGAAAG